>JALVDG010000320.1 GCA_027009095.1 Thiotrichaceae bacterium | reverse complement strand
GAACGAAATAAATCCTCTGGTTTAGGAGGGCGGCTTGCATCCCAACAACGTACTGATTTATCTAGCTCGGCGGGAACAATAAAGTTGCCAATAGAGGTTTTTCCCCAGTTATTTGTTGATAATTTTTTGAGAATTTTATTAGCACTTGCCTTTAGTTGTGTGGAGATATGGGTAAAGCGATTTTTAACAGGGCGATAGCCATTTGCTTCTAAGCGTTTAAGAATAATTTTTAAGTAGTCAGCAGGAACCAGAAAGCTGATGTTATTACCCGTAGTCGCAACATTAATACCAATAACATTACCTGCTTCATTCAGAGTCGGACCGCCGCTCATACCGGGGTTAAGGCTACCTGATATTTGAATATTGCCATCCTCCTCTTGTGTAAGAATACCGTTATTTGTGCCTGCAACAATAGAAAAACCTAAATCTAAGGGGTTACCTAAAGAAAATAAGCGTGCGCCTTTTTCGGGAATATCTTCTATTTTTAATGGTGTTCCCATCGGATGAGAGGCTTTTACAACCGCAAGATCATGGACGATATCCAAGTCCAATAGCTCTAGCGTGCCTGTTTCTCCAGAGTTAGATAGATACTCAAGAATATATACATCAGGATCATTTACATATTGGCTAACCACATGATAGTTGGTTGCTAAGATGTTATTTTTTGCAACAATAAAACCAGAACCTATGGTTGATTTTTTTCCTGTTTCTTTATTAATAACGCGAATTTGATAAACAGATTTTTCAGCACCCGCATAAAGGCTTGCTGTATTTGTTTCGGCTATTGAATATGTTTGATAAGTAATAAGGAGTATTGCTATTAAAATGCGTACTAGCATTGTGTTTATTCTCGAATTTTACCCGTATTATTTTTAGGTATTTAGGAAATATTAAATTTATAAAAAATAGTTAGACGAAAGAAAAACAAGTGTTGTCCATCGGTTATATCTTTTATCTAAATGTTTGTTTTAATGAGAAATTATTATCATATCAGATATATTTTATGCTGTTTGTAGATATTAATTTGGAGCACTGTTGGTGGAATACAGCAGGGTATGATAGCGTGTTATTAGATAAATTTATAGAGATTAGTATATTAATACTATAATAAATCATTAATTGATGTTAGACGAGATTTATCGAATCTTATACTTTAGTTATGATGAGAGCATAGCCTAATGCTTTGAAGGAGGTTTTATTTTATTTGTTGTTGGATCGCCCAATCAATGTGTTCATTAACAAGGGGAGTAGCTATTTTTCTTTTTTCTTGTAGTGCCATGAGTATTTGTTGGTTTTTAGGGCTGTTACCTAGTGCAATGGCGATATTACGTAACCACCTTTCAAAACCAATGCGTCGAATAGGTGAGCCTTGTAACTTTTGCAAAAATTCATCCTCAGTCCATGAAAATAACGTAAGCAAATGGCTACGGTCGAGTTTGTTACGAATAGCAAAGTCTGCCTGCTGCGTATAATCTGCAAAACGATTCCAAGGGCAGGTCAACTGGCAATCATCACAACCATAAATCCGATTCCCTATCGCACGGCGAAATTCTTCTGGAATAGCGCCTTTTAATTCAATAGTCAGGTAGGATATGCAACGATTAGCATCAACAACATAAGGTGCAACAATGGCTTGAGTGGGGCATACATTAATGCAAGCGGTACAGCTACCGCAGTGATCTGTGACTGCTTTGGATATTGGGAGCGGAAGGTCGGTATATATTTCACCTAAAAAAAACCATGAACCAGACTCTTTACTAAGGATATTACTGTGCTTGCCAACCCAGCCTAAACCTGCTTTTGCTGCAATCGGTTTTTCCATCACTGGAGCACTATCGACAAAAACGCGATAGCCAAAATCCCCGACCTCTTGCTGAATTCTTGTGGCGAGTTGCTGCAATTTTTTACGTAGTAATTTGTGATAGTCTCTTCCTAGTGCATAACGAGAAATATAAGCTGCTTCAGGATGGTTAAGTAATAGCTCAGGATCAATACCGTCAGGGGGAAAATAATCCATACGTGCTGAAATAATACTGATTGTATTTTTAACAAGCTCATTAGGTCGCGTTCGCTTGCTACCATGATGATGCATCCACTCCATATCACCATGAAAGCCTTGTTTAATCCATGCTTGTAATTGCTGCTCAGTTTCACCTAAATCAATATCACTAAAGCCGAGTTTTTGAAATCCTAACTCCTTGCCCCATAATACTATTTTAGAGCTTAAATCTCGCAGTGCTTGTGTTGATAAAAGCTTTTCCTCAGATAACTTTATATTGGATATTTGTTTTGCAGAATTATCGTTTTCCATTGTCACATCAAGTTTATACTGCAAAGCAGGTTAGAGAGCTAGATCGCCTTGCGATTGAAGAAGGGGGCGCAACTGGTTTCTCTTTGATGAGTAAAGCAGGGCGGTTTATGTTCGATAGTATCCGCCAATCTTGCCCTGATGCCAAGTCGATACAGGTTTTTTGTGGTGTGGGTAATAACGCAGGAGATGGTTATATTATTGCTCGTTTAGCAATGGAAGCAGGGTTAAGGGTGAGTGTTATCCAGCTAGGTGATAAATCACTACAAGGCGATGCTTTAAAGGCGCAACAGTTATATATCGCCAAAAAAGGTAAAATAGAAACGTTTAATACGGATGTGAAGAACCATCAAACCGATATTATCATTGATGCTTTATTTGGCACAGGATTAATACGCACGGTGACAGGAGAATGGAAACAAGCGATTGAGATAATGAATCAGAGTGATGCTTATATAGCCTCGGTCGATATTCCATCAGGCTTAAATGCAGATACAGGTGCGATAATGGGGTGTGCGGTTGTAGCAGACGAAACAACAACGTTTATCGCTAGAAAACAAGGTTTATATACAGGGAAAGCTCGTGATGTTGTCGGAAAATTATTATTCTCAGACTTAGGGATTGATAAGAACTTAAAAAATCAATTAGCAAAACAGAGAGCCGTCTATTTACTCAGCAAAAATATCCCTAAGCTAACAAAAAGAAAGCCCAGTAGTTACAAAGGTTCTCATGGACACGTACTGCTAATAGGTGGCGCACCAGGAATGAGTGGGGCAATAAAAATGGCAGCCGAAGCCGCTTTAACCGTAGGAGCAGGCTTGGTCAGTGTTATTACTCATCCTGACCATGCGGCTTGGCTTAATATAAATCGTCCAGAGCTAATGGTTAAGGGAGTGGAATCTGCAGCTCAATTAACGCCTTATTTACAACGAGCTAATGTTATTGCGATTGGACCAGGCTTAGGTACAAGCTCATGGGGACAGTCACTATTTCATGCTTGTTTAGCCACATCGCATGATAAAATTATCGATGCGGATGCTTTGAGCTTATTGTCTAAGCTATCAATGAAGCAAGATAATTGGGTGCTCACACCTCATGTCGGTGAAGCAGCAAGGCTGTTAGGTGTTAGCATATCTGATATAGAACGTGATCGATTTTATGCTGCCAATAAAATTCAACAGAACTTTTCGGGCTTATGTGTGCTCAAAGGAGCGGGTTCTTTGATCGCTGATGGGGACGCTACATCTATTTTAGAGTTAGGCAATGCAGGTATGGCGGTTGCAGGCATGGGAGATGTATTAACTGGTGTGATTGCAGGCTTACGTGCGCAAGGTTTGTCGCTACAGTCAGCCTTGCGACTAGGAGTCTCTTTACATGCAAAAGCAGCAGATATAGCAGTAGTAAAAAAAGGTGAAAGAGGATTATTCGCCACTGATCTATACCCTTATTTACGAGAATTAGTTAATTGAACACGATCAATTTATATATAAAATCATCCGATGAAATGATGGCTTTAGGTGGAAAGATCGCAGCGGCTTTTCCTCAAGGTGGCTTGGTTTTCTTAAATGGTGATTTAGGTACAGGAAAGACAACTTTAGTACGGGGGTTGTTACGCAGCCTCGGTTTTAAAGGCACCGTAAAAAGCCCAACCTACGCTTTAGTAGAGCCTTACCATATTGCAGGTCGAGATATTTATCACTTTGATCTTTACCGATTAGCAGATCCGGAAGAGTTGGAGTACATGGGAGTGCGAGATTACTTGTCATCTGAGGCACTCTGTTTAATAGAGTGGTCCGAAAAAGCGCAAAGTTTTTTACCTGCAGAAAGTTTAAGTCTATTTATACAGCATGACGGTGAAGCTCGTAAGGTAAGTATAGAGTTTGCTGATCATATCGATATAAAACAGTAAGTTATGGTGTGTTAGTAAAAAATCACTTGAAATAAATCTTCTATTGAGGTTTACTGTTAGCTAAGTCGTTATGAATATTTGTCTATAAAGTTTTAGGCTGACATTTATCTTATGGATTATATGGCTTTGGTAATTCTATCCTGAAATAGAATTTAGTAGATTCTGGTAAATCATTTAATGGATGACAATGGATAACAGTAATAGAAAACGCAGAGAGTTTATTCTAAAACTAGCAAAAGTATTAGGCTTTGCTGGTGGTGCGTTATTATCTCCCCAGCTATCAGCTAAAAGTAGCAAACGTACGCCTGTATCTTTACTGGGTGTAAAAGAATTAAGCTTAAAGAGAAGAGGGCGAAGTCAGCAGCGCCTGAGTTTTGAATTAAGCGATTCAATTAAGCATTCTTTATTTACTTTAACTTCTCCTGATCGAGTTGTTTTAGACCTTAAGAATACAAAGTTAAGAACAAATTTAAAAAAACGACTCAAGGAAAGTGTCTTGGTTCGTGGCATTCGTCATGCATCACGAAATGGTAATGATTTAAGAGTGGTGTTTGATCTAGCGCAAAAGGCAGAGGTTAAAACAAGTCTTCACAAGACCTCGAGAGGTTATAGTTTAGAAGTAACTCTTTCTGGAAAGCAGATACTCGCAAGAAAAAAGAAAGCAGTAAAAAAAGTATCACAAAAAACAAAGCAAAGGCAGCTAGCTAAAAAACAAGTCTCACGTCGCAGAAAGCGTTTTGTTGTGGCGATAGATCCAGGTCATGGCGGGAAAGACCCCGGTGCCATTGGTCGAAATGGTACACGAGAAAAGGATGTAGTTCTAAAAATTGCTCGTCGTTTATATTCGCGTATAAATAAGCAGTCAGGTATGAAAGCTGTTTTAACACGAGATGGCGACTACTATGTATCATTGCGTAAACGTATGGAAAAAGCTCGTAGCAAGGGTGCGGATATATTTATCTCTATCCATGCGGATGCTAATCCTAATCGAAAATTAACAGGTTCTTCTGTTTATATATTATCTGAAAATGGTGCTTCTAGTGAGGCAGCTCGTTGGTTAGCTAATAGTGAAAACTCTTATGAGACAATGTTAGGTGGTGCTTATGTGAGTCGTAGCAATAAAGTACTTTCTTCTTTGTTGTTAGACCTGTCTCAATCGGCAACCATTGATAACAGTTTGGGGATAGCTAAAAATGTACTACAAGAGTTAGGTGGTGTTAATAGCTTATTACGTAAAAAAGTAGAAAGTGCTGCTTTTGTTGTATTGAAGTCGCCCGATATTCCCTCTATGTTGGTTGAAACGGCCTTTATTAGTAACCCAAAAGAAGAGCGTCGTTTAAATAGCAGTCACTATCAAAATAAACTTGCGAACGCTATGTTTCATGGTATTCGGCGCTATCACCTTGCGCAAAAAAAGCATAATGCCCAATATGCTTAAATAATAGCTAATCTCAGCATAATCGGTAACTGCTCAGATTGCGCTCCATTTTATTATTTGGGTTCAAGGCAAAAGGGCAGAGTTTATAAGCATAAATGAGCACTTTTAACATAAAGATCGGGAAAAAATAGAGTGCAAGCTGAGTAGTTACAAATAATAGTTATTTTTATAGAGCATCCCTTCGATGTATTTTGCCGCGTTTACGCGGCTTTTTTATGTATGCACTTCGAGTATCGAAGGGGTAACCAATAGTCTGGCGGGCTTTCTGTCGTCTTGACAAAATCAGGGTGACTAATGATAGAATGCTGAGAAACAAGCCTAAAAATTAGAAGTCTATTTTCTGCTTCTTAATCTGTAGAATTTATTGTTTTAACAATCTCGCTATATAAAAATAATAAGTGAGTAACAATAATAAAAATTTAATAAAAATAATAAGGTCAATCATGATTCTCCCCATTCACTTGAAAAGATTAACGCTTCCTCTTTTATTATCACTTGCTCTCGCTGGATGCGGTGGCGGTTCTAGCTTTGGAACTGGCAACGGTTCTGGTGGCGGTGATACTGGAGATAAAACAGGAACTGATAACCCTGACACCAATGCTCCTACTTCTATTGATGGCAAATGCCAACTTAAAAGTAATGGAGGAGCTGATGATTTAACTAAGTTAACAAATGCTGAGGTATCTGCGGCTACTAATATGTATTGTTATGAGGGTGTTTTAACACCAGTAGAGTTATCCTATTTGGAGAAGTTTAAAAATCTAGAGCGCCTTACATTAGATGGTACTTATCTGGGCTTGACTGGAATGCCATCACTGCCTAAATTGAAATATTTAGCGATACGAAATGTAGATAAAATTACTAAAACCGCCCCAAGACTAGGAGATGGATCACTTAATTATGCTTCTTCAAGGTTGGTAAGTGTCTCAGCCTTGTCGAATTCAATTTTACCAAAGTTAGAAACCTTAATAATATTTGGTCACGATCTTAATAATGAAACACTACAGCCTATAGCGGGTTTAAGCTCATTAAAAAAATTATCACTTAGTTTTGCAAAAAATAAATCATCGATTACTGATGTGAGTGTCTTATCATCGCTTGCTAATTTAGAAAGTCTGACCATTACTCATACAAGTATAAAAAATGTTGATTTTTTAAAAAATAGTGCGCAGTTAGTTAATGTTGTGCTCAGTGATAATGAAATTAGAAATATTGAAGGTATTGCTGGTGTCAGTGCAAATATAGGTTTAGAAGGTGATGCTATTAATGGTGATAAATTAGATCTTTCTCATAATAGAATAAAAGATGTTTCACCATTGGGAAATATTAATAAGAACGCTCGTGTCGATGTGAGTCATAACAGGATCGAAGATGCATCATCTATACTACCTTGGTCCGGTGAATTGAACTTAAAATATAACTGTATTGCTGGTCTTGATAGTACTCAGTCAACATTAAAATCATATTGTTCTGATGATTTTGATCCTGAATATATGCAAATGGGATCAGGTAGTGGCGACGATTTTGTTAAAGGAAAGTTAGGTGTATCTATTCCTACATTAACAGATGGAGCAAAAACAGCGATTACTGCATCGTTAGTTGGTCCAACAGGGACTTTATCTAGTAAAGAAGCAACGGTTACTTTTAGTTCTGCTTGTATAAACTCTGGTAAAGCGACAATAACAGGACCTATAAAAACAGATACAGGTATTGCGACCGCTGAATATACAGTTAAAGGTTGTGAAGGCGAAGATGTAGTAACAGCAAAAACATCAATAGAGGGCTTTGATTTTTCCGCAACATCTACTATCAAAATTGTTCCTGCTGCGATTGGTTCAATGGCTTTTGTCTCTTCCACTCCTAGCTCTATTGGTATTCGAGGTGTTGGTTTAAATGAAACCAGTACCATTAAATTTATCATCAAAGATAAGCAAGGCAAGCCCGTTCGTAATCGAAAGGTTAACTTCTCGTTAAATACAAATGTTGGAGGGATAACCTTAGATCCACTATCAGCACTTAGTGGCGATGACGGTAGTGTAGAAACAACGGTTCAGGCTGGGTCAGTTTCAACCACTGTACGTGTAATGGCAGAAGTTGAAGAAGAAAAAGCGATAAAAACGCAATCATCAGGCTTAGTGATATCAACAGGTATCGCAGATCAAAATAGTTTCTCATTATCAGCAGAAGTTTTAAACCCTGAAGCATTAAATAAGGATGGTGTCGCTGTTAAAATAACCGCAATGGTTGCAGACCACTTTAACAATCCAGTACCTGACGGATCGGCAGTATATTTCACAACAGAAGGTGGTGTGATTGATTCTGAATGTTTAACAACAAAAGGAGTTTGTACGGTTGAGTGGCGAAGTAGTAATCCTAGACCTTCTAATGGACGTGTCACCATATTGGCAACAACTTTAGGTGAAGAAAGTTTTGTCGATTCAACAGGTGATGGTTTCTTAAATGATTCTCCTGATAATTACACCGACATGGCAGAAGCCTTTTTAGATAAAAATGAAAATGGAATTTTTGATGCGGGAGAGGATGAAGTTAGAGATTTCAATCAAAACGGACAGTGGGATGACAAAGATGGAGAATATAATGGTCTACTGTGTAAAATTGATGAAAATACAGAGAATGTTTGTAGTAGCGAAAAAAATATCTATGTAAGAGATGATATTGTTTTAATCATGTCTGGTCCAGCTTCGATAATCAAGCTTTCACAGAATGGAAGTGAAGTATCAGAGTTAGATGCAACAAGTGGTTTTGCAAGTGCTATGGTTGCTATTGCTGATCGTAATTCACAGCCTGTTCCAGTTGGTTCGAAAATTGAAGTTTCAATGAAAGGCGGTGGGTCAATTCTTTCTGAAGGTAGTATCACTGTACCGAGTACCAATTATAATGGTGAACTTATGTATAGTGTCATGATAGAAGGTAAAGAGCTTGATGCAGGCAAACAAGCATTTCTTTTTGTTAAAGTAACAACGCCAGATGGTATTGTGAGTTCTGGATTGTGGCCAGTAAAAATGAAAGTTAAAGGTCAAAGTCAAGTATCAGTCGCAGCGAATGATGATGCTTGCACTGGGGCTAAGAATGCCGCGGGTATAGCTTGTGATGTTCTAGCAAATGACACTGGAAATGATGCTTTACTAGTTGAAAGTGTAACAAGCCCAACAACAGAAGGCGGTACAGCTATGATAAGGGGTGATAAAAAAATGATTACTT
>JALVDG010000319.1 GCA_027009095.1 Thiotrichaceae bacterium | reverse complement strand
TTTAAAATTCGTGAATTATATTTATTCGCAAAATTGCGAACCTTGTAACTTGCTGATTTTAAAATGTTCATTAAAGTCAACTAAATTTAAGTGCGATTGCCCTATTACTGAAGGTGATCTTAAACACTTAATGCAAAATATGTTTTAAAATAATGAATATTTTTTAAAAATTATATTATCAAATCAAAAACCTCTTTAAAAGAGAACTCAAAACTACACCCATTATCTAAATCAAAATGGTACTCCTCCTCTTTAAACTCTCCTTGTAGTTTATAGTTACCATTTTGAAGTAGATAGACCTCTGCAAACATTCCTGCAGGTTCAACTAAAATGTAATATTTTACCCCATTTTGTGCATAGAGCAGTGACTTAAAGTTTCTATCTTTGGTTTTGGTTGAGGGTGATAGGACTTCAAAGATAATCTTGGGTGTTTTAGAGAGGTAGGCTTTTGAGTTTTCTAAGTTGCAAACGACTAAACTATCAGGTCTGACAACTGTTTCATCATCTATTTTCCAATCTACTTCTGGTAGGGCTTTGCACTCTTTACACCCTTTTAGTTGAGTCATAAGCTCAAACATAATTTTACTGTTTATCTCTTGATGTATAATGTTAGGAGCAGGCGTCATGGCATAGGGTATGCCACGGATGAGTTCCCAGTCACCCTCCCACTTTTTATAGTCATCATAGGTGTAGTTTGGTAGATATTCATTTTTATAAGCTAACATGGGAACTCCTTTAATACTTTTATTTATTATAACAAATTTTAGCGCGGTAGCGCGGTAGGTCGGCTAAGATTCAAGTGTAATCTGTCCGCGCATCGCCAGCCGACAATATAAAGCCTCAATCTTTGTGAATCACACCACCCGATAAAGTTTTCCAGAGGATGATTAAGTTTAAATAAGATACGTCATCATCTGACATATTTTATACCAACATGTCGTATGGCGTGCCGTGTAAATTTCGATAAAGAATTGAAATATATGGACGGCACTTATACGACCTACCGTGCTGCTTAATTATGTTAAAATGATTAAAATAATAAGGAGAGTTTAAAGATGAGATTCCTAGATGTTAAAACAGATCTGGCATTTAAAAAAGTATTTGGTAGCACTGAAAGCAAACCGATACTGATCAGCTTTCTAAATGCCATTCTTTATACCGATCAAAACAAGAAAATCGAAGATTTAACCATTGTTGATCCATATGCTATTCCGCTATTGAAGGGCATGAAAGACTCTTATGTTGATGTAAAAGCGGTTTTAAATGATGGTACGCAAGTGATTGTAGAAATGCAGGTGCTTAATCATGCAGGCTTTGAGCAACGTATTTTAATTAATGCCGCTAAACATTACGCGCTGCAATTAAAAAAAGGTCAGACTTATTCGCTCATCAACCCCGTTATTGCGCTGACTATTGCCGACTTTACAATGTTTAAAGAGGAGGAACTTAAAGATTCCGTATTGACCCGTTTTAAACTACTAGAGCAACAGCATTTTATTAAATATAGCGATGACATTGAGCTGGTTTTTGTGGAGCTACCTAAATTTAATAAGCCTTTTGAAGCTTTAGAGACAATTAGCGATCAGTGGATTTATTTTCTTAAACACGCAGGGGAAATGGAAATGATTCCTAAAACCTTTGATCCTTGTCTCTCAGAAGCATTAAGCTTTATTGATGAAAGCAATATGTCAGAAGCCGAATTAGAAGAGCAATATAAACGCAAAGAGTTTATTTATATTCAAAAATCATCATTAGAACTCGCCAAACAACAAGGTTTAAAAAAGGGAATAAAAGAAGGCTTGGAAAAGGGAATAAAAGAAGGTTTGGAAAAGGGAATAAAAGAAGGTTTGGAAAAAGGAAGAAAAGAAGGTGAAATAAAAGCAAATGAAGAAACAGCCATTAAGTTATTAGCATTAGAGATGTCCCCTGAGATCGTGGCTAAAACAACAGGCTTAAGTCTTGAGCATGTGACTCAGTTACAGGATAAATCTTAAACTTCTAATGAGATCTGCTTTTTTAATCCTCATATATAAGCAATAGCATTTATAAAAACTTATCAAGGAAGTCTTAAATTATGCCTGAAATACAAATCCGCATCCCTGATCAGCAACCTGAGCTAGAGAATTAAAAGGAGTCAAATCAAACTTGTTGAAGTGCTAGAGTTTTTTTAGAGAAATAATTTCCTAATAACAGGAGTGAAAGCTTCAGCTTTTGTAACTACTCAGTATAATCAGTAACTGATTAGATTATGTGTAGCATTGATTAATGAGATTGATGTATTTTTTACATATTGCCTATCGGCTGGGGTGTTATAACCCCATGATACAAGTTGTAGCTTTATCGTTTGTAATTGTGGGTGAGCATTTATGTCTATAAGTGTAGGTAGGCGATCCTCAATAAAAATGATTTTTTTGGAAGCATGCTGTTTGTTTAAATAAAGCAAAGCCTCTATTTTACTCATTTGGCATTCCATGCCGTAGATCGCATCAATATTGAGTTTTATATTATTAGCCTGAAGGATTAGCTCAACAAAGCGTGTTTGTTTGGTGGTGATAATATACCAAGTCTTATGTTCGAGCTGTTTTAAAGCCTGTTGAATACCTGCAAAAAAAGGGTTCATATTCAGCCAGTCTTGTCGGTCTTGCTTAATCCAGTGGTCTCTGGTTTTTCCAAATAAGTGTTTAAGGGTTTTAGTATCCAGATGATGATTGTGAATAAGTAGTTTTAACTCTTCTTGGTAATGATTGCACAATTTAGTGATGGAAAGACCTTGCTGTAATAATCGCATAATTAAAATTGCTTCATAACCCGTTTCAAGGTATGGACGCACTTTGCGAAAATCAGAAATAAGTTTTTTTGAGGGAGGGCTATCCGGCATATCTTGCCAGAGTGTTTGAGCCGCTTTCCAGCCTGTGATACTAGTCTCTATTGCACTATCACAAATAACACCATCAAAATCTAGGGCATACACAACATTGTTGTTTGTTTTAATTGGTTGATTATCTGCCATGATTAATTTAAATCAGCAGCATATATTTTTAGTGTTTCGAGCGGAACAACTTCTAAAGCTCGTTTGTGAGTACGAGTTAAATGAACTCTTGAAGCGCTATCTTTTTCGTGTGCTTCTAAACAACGAGCTACACACAAACACCGAGTATCGCCATCTTTTAAGCCTGGAAAGCCAAATTCTGGCAGTGGAGTTGATAAGTCATTGCCAATTGATTTGGAGAAGCTAAGAAACTTTGTCGTTGCTTTGATACAAACAGTATGCGAACCAACATCCTCTTTACAGGTATTACAACTCCTATCACGAAAAAATCTAGTTATAGGGTTTTCACCGCAAGAAACGAGAGGTTCATTAAATACATTCAAGGTATTATTATCTGGTGTCATATTTTTATAAAGTACTTTTAAAGGAGGGGGGCGCAAAATAGAGCTATAGATAATCATTTATTAAACTTTATCTTGATAGCTGAAAAGCCGAAGTTTTCACTCCTGTTATCAAGAAATTATTTGTCTGAAAAACTGTGCTAGCTAGACTTTAAATCATGACCAATAATACAGGCACTCTAAAACGCTATGGTTTTAGAGTGTTTATAATTAGAGATATCTCTTAGCGTCCACGACTTCTTGCAATAGCTTTGATTCGTGGGTTGTTAGACTTTGCGGCAAAATCAAGCGGGCTTAGTCCATCAGAATTTTTTTGCCATAACGATGCTCCACGTGCAATTAATATATTGGCAACAACAGGGTGATTAAAGCGTATAGCATGGTGAATGGGTAACCATCTTTTTCCTGTGAGTCCGTTTATTTGTGCACCATTAGCCAGTAAAAAATTAACCATTTGTACATTACCTAGTGAAGCTGCTATATGCAAAGCTGTTTCACCATTAAAATTACGATGATTAATATCAACTCCACTTTCTAATATTTGTTGCAACAGACGCATATTTCTATTTTTTGCTGCTGCAAAAATAGCATCGCCAGAACCACGTGTTTCAGTATGGCTTGCAGGTCGTCTCCATGCAGGTAAGTTAGCAGGGGGGGCTACTCGACGAACAGGTGCAACATAGCGTTTAGCTTGTGGGCGACGATATCGAGTCTGAACGGGAGGACGAGGACGGTGTTGCACAGCTCTCCTTGCAGGAGGTCGTTTTGTAACAGAAGCACGCCTTGCGGGGGTATGTTTTACAGGAGGTCGCTTTGCAGGGGTACGCCTTACAGGCGGAGCAGGGCGGTGATAAACAGGTTTTGCTTGAGGAACAAATCTACGTGCAGCTTGTACTTTTTCTATTTTGCCATTAACAATGCTCTGCATTTCCGCTTGAGTTAGTGCGAGAGGGTTTGTTTTTGCACTTGTAGTTTGAGTAGCCACTAGCACTAATAAAGAGAGTGGGAAAACTATTTTTGGCAGGGGGGATTTATTTTTTTCCTTCATTGTATAATCTCATGTACATCCGTGAATTTAGAGAAGAACCTGTAAAATCATTGTGATTAAAGAACAAGCTGTTAGCTTTGTAGCAGTTTGAAAGATAAATTCTATTGCAATATCATATTTCCAATAATTATATTGACTATTATAGCCTCATTAGACTAAGTAGATTCTTCCAATGTATTTCTCTGGAATGATAAGAGAGTAAACCATATCTTTCACTAGCTTTACTGATAAAAGCGTTGATGTGGCAGATAATGGTTCTATTTAAAGGTTAAATGTTATTAATTTGATCAAGTCGATGTACTCATCCGTCCAATGTATTAGTCGTTATTAGTTTTATCCATAAAAAGTAATATTAAGTATGATCTTTAATGATGATACCTGTGTGTTTGTATATAAGCTTGAGCAAAACGTAAACCTAAGGCAATTTGTCCCTCTGTATTATAGTGCAAGTGATCTCCGCGTTTAGCTAGACCTTTGGTTGAAACCAAGAGGGTATTTTTTATGTAGGCTGATGATCTTCTTTGTGCTTTTCTGACAATATCTCGATAAGGGAAAGATGTTGCAGGGGGGTCAACTTCTCCAATATAAAAAGCTAAAGAGGGAGCTTTTAATTCTCTACGTAAAGCACGAACAAAGTGCGATAAGTTTTTCATATAACTACGAGCAGCACCTGGATAACGGGCATCTGTTTCTCCTTGCATCCAGAGAATAGCTGATAAGTGTGTTCCTGTGGTATGTGTTCTAATTGTTTGGAGTAGCTTTTTGAATAAGGGGCCTGCACTTGCATTTCTGGTGAGGCGAGCCTTGCTTAATCGCCAACTAGGATCCCAAGCGAATAAGGAAGTGCCACCAACTGCAAATTTTATTAATTTAATTTTTTTGTGTGGAAAGTGACGAGAAATAGCATGAGCAAAGCTAATTTCAGGACCAAAACGAGCAAAGCGACTCATTTTAGCGGGGTAGCCATTAAAGTAAAATTCTACATTTGAGGGGGTACGTCTGTAAGAAGCAGGTAGTTTAGCTGTTGTTCCAAAACCTGCCATATTTGACTGTCCTGCAAGAATAAAGACGAGTTCATTACTATTGCTTAATAGTTTAGGATTTCTGGTATAAGCAACTCTTAAGACTGATCTGTTTTTAGTGTAAGAGCGAGAAAGTTGCCTATTAACTTGGTCAATAATGGTTGTGAGAGAGAGTTGTGAGTTAACTTTACGAATAACATCATTAAGAGAAAGCTCAGAGGCTTGAGCAGAAGATAAAAGAGGGAGGTTTAGATAGAAAAAGGTGATAAGAATGGTGATGGTAAATATTTTGAGTTGTTTTATCATTGCACAGCGCCCTTTTGAAAATAATATTTTCAAACCTTGCATGTAATTATGTGTAAGGTTCAATTATATGCATGGATAGCTTTTTTAATAAAAAGTTATCACAGTAGCTTGTAATTGTAGTGCAATTAGTCATTTTAAGCAGATGATTTTTTAAACTTTTCTTCTAATCGGTTGATTAGGCGGTTTAAAGTGCTTATATACTTATAAACTCCGCCCTTTTGCTTTGAACTCGAATAAAATAGAGTTCACTCTGAGTAGTTACAAGAATATTATAGCTCACTTATTTCTTTCCATTTTTTCTTTAACCGTTTTTCAGAAATTGGCATTGCCGTTCCTAATTCTTGCGCAAAAAGGGAGACGCGAAATTCTTCAAGCATCCAGCGGTATTCTTGCATTGCTGTTTTGTAACGCGGTGAGAGTGATTTATTTTTATCTGTTGCTATTTGTTTTTGATAGCTTTGCCAGTGCGGTTGAATTTGTAAGCGTAAGCTACGGTCTTTGTGGCTATTGTCCATTAATTTTTCAATGCGACGTTGTAAGCCTTTAAGATAACGAGGGTATTGGCGTAATTCATGCATATTTAGCTTATCAAGAAACCCTACATATATCAGCGAGTTCAGGTGTTCGGTAATATCACTTAAAGCATCTAACCATGCGGGGTTGATATTACCTTTGAGTGCTTTTTTTACCTTGTGATGAAAACTTAAAATAATATCTAATTGATGACAAATATCGTTAGCCTGTGAAACCAGTTGGCTACGATGATTTTCGATGTGGGCTTCAAATTCATCTTTATTGAAACATTGGAAGTTTTCTGTATCAAAACACAGGCGAAATGTATTTTTGATAATACTTTGTTTTAGTTCTTCGCATTTACCTGTAGAGGCATAGTGCAAACAGTGGCGTTGAATATTGGGCAGATTATTTTTTAGGTATTTATGTTCTTTATTGCAAGAAAGTATCAGTAGTTTTAATAAGCCTGTTTGTTGCTGGGCTTTTTCTTCGGAGTCAAATAACTTAATTGCCACGCTATCGCCCTGATCGACTAAGGCAGTCCATGTTTTAATTTTCATGCCCATACTGTCAATAATGACGGTTTTAGGCAGTGTGTCAAAATCCCAGCTACGTATACCTTCGCGCTCGATGGTGTTATTGCTCTGTTTAGCGATGTGCTCATTGGTTTTATGGCGAGTGATATTTTTAAGCTGTTCGAGATCGCGCCCTGCTTTTACCATTTTGCCTGCTTCATCAACCACTTCAAAGCGCATTAATAAATGATCATCAAACTGAATTTGTTTTAAGATTTGATGATCTATTTTATTGCCTGTCATGCGGTGGAGTTGATGAGCAATGGCCACAACAAAAGGGGTATCACTGGTTTGTATCGACTCCATACAGGCTTTGGCATATTCAGGTGCAGGTACAAACTGTTTGCGGATTTGTTTGGGTAGGCTACGAATAAAACTGATTATTTTCTCTTCTAGCATACCTTGCACAAGGTACTCAAAAGGAGCTGATTTTAACTGTCCTAATGCAGTGATTGGTACTTTTACCGTTACACCATCGTCTTTACGCCCTGGCTCGAAGTGATAACGTAGTGGTAATTGCATGCCTTGTACCGTGATATGGTCGGGGTATTGATGATGATCGACATGCGAGTCATCTCGTTGCATTAACAGTTCGCGTGTTAAAAAGAGTGTCTCAGGATTTTCGCTTTCGACTTTTTTGCGCCATTTCTCAAAGGCTTTGCCGCTGTAAATATGGGGAGGGATATGCTGATCGTAAAAATCATATAAGGTATCTTCATCAACCAAAATATCGCGACGGCGTGATTTTGCCTCCAGCGTCTCGATGTCTTCAACCAAGCGTAGGTTATGTAGAAAGAAGGGAGCCTTGCATTGATATTCACCGTAAACCAAGGCATGACGAATAAATATTTGCCTCGATACGACGCTATCAATCGGGCCATAATTAACACGACGTTGTGGCGTAATAGTAATACCATAAAAAGAAGTACGTTCATTGGCGCCAACCTGTGCAGGTCTTTTTTCCCAGCGTGGCTCACTATAATGATGTCGAAGTAGATGTTTTCCTATTTTTTCCACCCACTGTGGCTGGATACTGGCAACGGTACGTGCATAAAGCCGTGATGTTTCAACTAATTCTGCTGCCATCACCCATTTGGGTGGTTTTTTACTAAGACTAGAGCCAGGGAAAATATGAAATTTGCGATTATTTGCACCAAGGTATTCGCGTTTTTCTTCTTGAAAGCCAATATGTCCGAGTAGACCTGTTAGTAAGCTACGATGAATCGCATCAGGGTGGGCTTCTTGTGTGTTTTCTTTTATTTTTGCATCGAGCAAGCTCATGCGGAGCTGTTTATGGGTATCAAACCACTCGCGCATACGCATATAAGAAAGAAATTCTTTTTTGCATAATCGCCTTAGCTGACCTTGAGATAGCTCTTTTTTCTTTTCTTGATAATAATCCCAAAGTAATAAGTAGCTAATAAAGTCAGATTTTTTATCTTTAAAGCGATTATGTTTTTCATCTGCGGCTTGTTGCTTGTCTAATGGACGCTCGCGTGGGTCTTGAATCGCTAAAGCACTGACAATAATTAAGACTTCGCGTAATGCGCCCTCATCGTTTGCCGCGAGTAACATCCGTGCTAAACGAGTATCGATTGGTAAATGTGCGAGTCGCCTGCCTAATGTGGTGACTTTGTGATCTTTATTGACTGCGCCAATTTCATAGAGCAATTTAAAACCATCGCGTACCATACGCTTATCAGGTGGCTCTACAAAAGGAAAGTCTTCAATTTTGCCAAGGCTCAAGGTAGACATCATTAAAATAACTGAGGCAAGATTGGTGCGTAAGATTTCGGGTATCGTGAATTCATCACGCGCATTAAAATCATCCTCGCTATAGAGGCGAATGGCAATACCGTCACTGACACGTCCACAACGCCCTGAGCGTTGATTGGCAGATGCTTGTGAAATAGCTTCTATGGGTAAACGTTGTACGCGGGAGCGCCATGAGTAGCGGGAGATTCGTGCTAAACCTGTGTCAATCACATACTTAATACCCGGGACGGTTAACGATGTTTCTGCGACATTAGTGGCTAAAATAATACGATGTT
>JALVDG010000318.1 GCA_027009095.1 Thiotrichaceae bacterium | reverse complement strand
ATGACGAATTGCAATTGCTTCTGATCGAGGAATACTGATAATTCCTGCTAGCTGGGTAATACCAGACAGTACACCTGAGGCTGATTGAATTAAACCATCGATAGACTGTTGGGAGTTGTTAAGGGTCGCTTGAAGTGCACTTAAAACTTGTCCGTCAAGTGGGTTTACATTCACCATGGTATCGACAAATATGCGATATCCACGAGAGGTTGGAACTCGTCCAGCAGAGGTGTGGGGAGCGTGTATATATCCCTTTTTTTCAAGAGATGCCATTACATTTCGTATGGTTGCAGAGCTAAGGTTTAAGCCACTGCGCCGAGCTAATGCCGTTGATGCAACGGGTTGTCCATCTTCGATATACCCTTCTACCAAGACTTTTAATAAGTGTTTAGCACGGTCATTCAAATCGGGTATGTGTCTGGGCATAAGGAGCATGTTCCTGATATGATGTATAAAATTAAGGCTATGACACTAGTACTCCAACAAGTTTGGTTTGATGGAGTACTAGCTTCCGTCAATAACAAGATGATAATACTTATATTATGACTACTTTTTCTGCTATTGGTTTATTCTCTAAAGATAATGATGATCGCATCAAAACGGCTTTAGAGACATTGCATGATTTTTTTAAGCAATATAATTTTCCTGTTTATGCAGACAAAAGTTCTGCAAAATTCTTAAATTTAAATGCACTTGATAATAAAAATATTGTGGCAAATATTGATATTGCAATTGTTGTTGGTGGCGATGGCACTTTATTGCAGACAGGACGCTTTTTAAGTGAGTACAATATTCCTATCATTGGTATTAATTTAGGTCGCCTTGGGTTTCTTGTTGATATTTCTCCTGAGCAAATTATTTCTCAACTGCATAATATTTTTGATGGAAAGTATATAAAAGAAACTCGCTCACTCCTACATGCAAGTGTTTTTAGAGAAAACACCTTGCTTGGAGAGGGTAATGCATTAAATGATGTTGTTGTACATGTTCGTAATGATATTCGCATGATCGAGTTTAATACGCATATTGATGGTAGCTTTGTGAACCGTCAACGTGCCGATGGTATTGTTATTGCTACCCCTACGGGATCAACGGCTTATTCTTTATCGGGTGGAGGGCCTATTTTACACCCAGGTCTTGATGCACTTGTTCTTGTGCCAATCTGCCCACATACATTGAGTAATCGCCCCATCGTTGTCAGTAATAAAGGCATTATTGAGATTAGCTTATGTGAAAGTCGCCATGTAAACGCTCGCGTATCTTTTGATGGACAAGCAAATATCGAACTACAAGCAGGTGATAAAGTTAATATCAAACAAGCGCAACACAAGCTAGTACTCATCCATCCTGAAGAATATGACTATTATAGAATTTTAAGAAATAAACTCGGTTGGAGCGTAAGTCCATAACTCCTTATTTTTTCTTACAAATAGCAGAGTCATCAGGAGACTCAACACTTGTTACAATGGCTTCAACAAAGTCATTAAACTCATCCATGCTGATCACATCTAACATGCGATTCATGACTTCTGGATTAACTTTTGCAATTGTTTGACTACCATCTTTCAACTGAATATACACACCTGCCGTATCTGTGGCATCACTATCGGTCGCCTTGTTATCGCTTAACTTAGCATCTTTATCGCTTAATTCATCATAAATGTTATCTAAACTATCCCACAAATCATCCTCAATATCTTCAGATGTTTTTAGCACAATGGCGTTTTGTATTTTTTCAGTCTCTTGAGTCCATTTGAGTTTATGTTGATTCATAAAATCAATAAATTCATCCGCAACCGATTGATTAAAAAAAAGATAATCTAACATAAACAAATACCCCACACTTAAAGTCATAAAACCCAAATACAACAAAAGGAGTGATAATTCATAAAATTATCACTCCTTAAGATCATAACGTATATAAGTAGTACCTGCGAGGAGCAGAAAGTGATTTATAAAATAAATCTCAATAACTGATGCTATTAGCTTGCAAACTTCTCGTCATCAACTAGATGCAGTGCTTCATTTTTAATTCGCTCATAAATCTCTTCACGATGAACAGCCACATTTCTTGGCGCATCAATACCGATACGAACCTGATTCCCTTTAACCCCCAAAACGGTTACGCTGATATCATCCCCTATCATCAGAGTTTCTCCAACTCTACGCGTTAAAATTAACATCCCTAAGTCTCCACTTTAATTGATATAACCGCCAGCCCTTTGCGGCACCTCTTCACTTTAATTAAAACCTGAATCAGGAAAAACACTTATAAAAATAAGCTTAAAAATGAAGAATGTTTACTAACTTCCTGTTAGTTTTTTACAGCATGGCTAGTCTTTTACGACTGTTTAATCCTGACAGATCAAAACTTAACCAAAGCTTAATCAAACATGAATGAATTTAATATATCTATAACGACATAATTAAATATTTATAAAAATAATTCTATCTAACAGGTAATTATGTCTATTATGGAGGAGGAAAACCTAACAGAAGCTGAATTTTCAAACAGCATAAAAATGAATATAGAATAGAAGGTGTTATTGCAAAGATAGAAGTGAAGTAACAATGCAAAAAGCAGGAGTATAAAATAACAATCAACCTCTAAAAATAGGTGTATTCTTTATTTCTTTTGTGGTGAATTTTTATTCCTGCGATAATTTTTTCTAGATTTATTGGCAGAATTTTTAGAACGTGGTTTAAATCGTTTTTTGCCATTTGAATTTCTGCGGTACTGCTTTGGATGATTTCGTTTAGCTTTAACTGGCTTCTTTAATTTTGCTAATACTTCTGAATTTACCGTTGCCATTGGAATCGACATTTTAATGTAGTCTTCGATTGGTGAAAGGTAAAAGGCGGTATCTTCACAAGCAAAGCTATGTGCTTCACCTGACGCTCCTGCTCGTGCTGTACGCCCTATTCTATGCACATAATCTTCTTCAAGCTGTGGTAGATCAAAATTAAATACGTGTGACACTTCGTCGATGTGCAAACCACGGGCTGCAACATCGGTGGCTATTAATAGTTGAAACTTGCCATCTTCAAATTGCTTCAATAATTTTTCGCGTTTATTTTGACGCACATCACCTGAGATCATCGCTGCTTTAATGCCGTTACCACGACAATAATCGTCAATCATTTCTGCATTACGCTTAGTATTAACAAAGGCAATCGCGCGAAAAGGCTGTAATTTTTTAATCAAACCAATGAGTAGTGGAATTTTTTCATCGTTAGCTGGGTAGTAAACCCACTGTGCTATTTTTTTGGTATTAACAGCCTGCGCCTTAATTTCTACTTTTTCAGGGCTGTTCATGTGCTCATAGGCTAGCTCTAACACACGATGCGATAGTGTTGCTGAGAACAACATATTTAAACGTTTTTCTGGTTTAGGTAATCGTCTTAATAAAAAACGAATATCATGAATAAAACCAAGATCAAACATACGATCTGCTTCATCTAAAATTAGACCTTGGCAGCGTCGCAAGTTAAACACTTTTTGCTTCCAGTAATCAATAATGCGCCCTGGTGTCCCGATAAGAATATCAGCACCTTTTTCAATCTGCTTTTTTTGCTTCCCAAAACCTGTCCCACCGTAGGCAAGCGCACATGATAAATCTGTTCCCTTACTTAATACATCGGCATCTTTCGCTATTTGAATGGCTAGTTCGCGTGTAGGTGCTAAAATCAAACAGCGTATATCGCTTGGTTTTTTATTTTCTAAGGGATTACTTAACAAGTGTTGAAACATGCCTAATAAAAAAGCAGCGGTTTTTCCCGTACCTGTTTGTGCTTGTCCTGCTACATCTTTGCCTTGCAGTGATAGTGGTAGAGTTTCTGCTTGAATGGGGGTGCAAAATTCAAAACCAGTTGAATCTATGGCGGCTTGAATTTCAGGAAGTAGTTCGAGGTCAGCGAATTTAGTATTGCTTAAATGAGTAGTATCCATAGACTAAGCTTAACACGAGCAGAGGCGTTTGAGCATAATTTGTTATATACTCACCTATACCCTTTCTATTCACAATATACATTCCAAATACATGAAACTTTCTGCCAAAGAATTCCAAAATTTATCACAAAAATCTATCACCTTATTAGGTATGTCGGGAGTGGGTAAAACATTTCTCTCTAATATTTTACGAGACAATAAATGGTTTCATTATTCAGGCGACTATCGCATTGGTACACACTATTTAAACGAAGCGATTATCGACAATATTACCGAACAAGCAATGCAAGTCCCTTTTTTACGGGATTTATTACGTTCTGACTCTATCTATATTCGCAATAATATCACTGTCGATCATTTAAAACCTGTTTCTACTTTTATCGGTAAACTTGGTAACCCTAAACTAGGCGGAATGTCTTTAACCGAATTTAAACGTCGACAACGTCTACACTATGATGCTGAAGTTGCAGCAATGAAAGATGTACCTAACTTTATTAAAAAATCTCAATATATCTATGGCTACAATAAATTTGTTAACGATGCAGGAGGGAGTGTTTGCGAGTTAGATAATCCTGAAGTGCTAGAATTGCTCGCTGATAATACCGTTATCATTTATCTAAAAGCCAGTAAAGAAAATGAAAGAATGCTAATAGAGCGGGCGATCAAATCACCAAAACCTTTATACTATCGCGAAGCATTTCTTGATGAGCAATTAGAAATTTATATGCAAGAAAAAGAACTTTCCTATGTCTCTCTTATCGACCCTGATGACTTTGTGACATGGATATTTCCACAATTATTTTATTCTCGTATACCACGTTACGAGGCGATTGCCGAGCAGTATGGCTATACTATAAAAACAGAAGATTTATACCAAGTTAAAACAGAGGCTGATTTTCTTGCTTTGCTTGAAAAAGCGATGAATAAGGATTAAGGAACGTGTATGAAACCTTAATATTTGACCGAATACACTTTCTCTCCTAGAATTGCTCAACAGAAAAACACAAAGCGCCGATTTGAACAGATTGCGGGCGCTATAAAAGAACAGCTAAAGCAGTGGTAATGGATTATAAAAGCCTACTTTAGTGATTAAACTAAACTGTAGGCTTTTTTATGCCTGCACTATCCATCAGGAAGATGATTATGCCATTAGTCGCACATAGCAAACTACCAACATTTGAACGCCTAAGGAGTGAAGGACAAACTATTCTTCGCCCTGGAGAGGCGATACAACAAGATATTCGTGAGCTACACATTGGTTTACTGAATATGATGCCTGATGCTGCTTTAGCGGCTACCGAACGACAGTTTTTACGTTTGATTGGAGAAAGTAACGCCATTATCCAGTTTAATGTTCATATATTTACGCTACCAGAGATACCTCGTAGCGACAAAGCACAACAACATATTGATACTTACTACGAAACGTTTGAAGATATTAAAAAAGAAGGGCTAGATGCTCTTATCATCACAGGTGCTAATGTATCTCAACCACAGTTAAATATTGAAGTTTTTTGGCAACCTTTAAGCGACGTTCTTAACTGGGCAGAACAACATGTGCCTTCTACACTCTGCTCATGCCTCGCTACTCATGCCATGATGGAACTAAAATATCATCAAAAACGCTACCCTTTAAACAATAAACGATGGGGGGTTTACTCACATCAAGTAACACTTGCTCATCCACTAGTTAGAGGAATTAATACACAATTTAATGTACCGCACTCTCGTTTTAACCAAATTGACCGCCAGCAATTTGAAACAGCAAACTTGCACGTATTAGTCGAGGCAGAGAATGCAGGCGTACATTTAGCAGTTAGTGAAGATGGTATTAGCACGGTATTCTTTCAGGGACATCCAGAATATGATGCCGTCAGCTTAATAAAAGAGTATAAAAGGGAAGTATTTCGTTTTATCGCAGGAGATCGTCCCGATTACCCTGTCTTTCCACATAACTATTTTGATATAACCGCTCAGGCTATTTTAAAAGAGTATCAAGAAAAAATAAGCGAATGTATCGACACAGGAAAAGAAGTGCCTACCTTTCCCGAAGCACTCGTACTTAGCAGGGTACACAACACATGGCACGATACCGCAGCAGCGATAATGGCAAACTGGATGGGCTTAGTATATAAAATCACCCATCATGATCGACAGAAAAGATTAATGGATGGATTGGATATGAGTGATCCATTGGGCTGGAAAGCGGCAAAATAGCCTCAGCTAATAACTGAGGCTTTGTAATAATTAGTATTTATGCCCCTCTAAAGCTGCAATACGCTCTTCTAAAGGCGGGTGTGTCATCATTAATTTAGATATTCCTGCTTTTAAACCACCCGAAATACCAAATGCGGCTAATTCCCCAGGCAAATCATGAGGCTGATTGACTGATTGCAAACGACGCAAAGCGGCTATCATTTTTTCACGCCCTGCTAAATCTGCACCACCTTTATCGGCGTGAAACTCTCTGTAACGCGAGAACCACATAACAATAATGCTAGCCAAAAAGCCCAGTAACATTTGTGCAATCATCGACACGATATAATACGTTGCTCCATACCCACCGCCGCCTTGTTGTTGATTATTATTGCCACGCATAAGCGCTCCAACAATATAAGCAACGACACGAGAGAAGAAAATTACAAAGGTATTAAGTACACCTTGCAATAAAGTCTGCGTTACCATATCACCATTGGCGACATGAGAAATTTCATGTCCTAATACCGCCTCAACTTCATCGGAAGTCATATTTTCTAACAAGCCAGTACTTACTGCGACTAATGCAGCATTTTTTCTTGCGCCTGTTGCAAAAGCATTTGGCTCTGGTGCATAGAAAATACCAATCTCTGGCATTTTAATACCTACTTTATCTGCCTGTCGCTGCACAATATTAAATAACCAACGCTCCTGCGGTGTTTGTGGATACTCGATAACTTGCACCCCCATACTACGCTTAGCCATACTTTTAGACATCGCTAAGCTTATAAAAGAACCTGCAAACCCCATCACTAAGGCCATTACCGCAATATAGCCAAACTCCGCTGGCAGACCCATTTGATGAAATATCGCCGTAATATCAAACATCGAGTCCAATACATTCCACACGATACCTAACACTACAACCACTGCAAAGTTAGTCAGCAAGAGCATGAATATTCGTTTCATTTCTATTCCCTTAATTTAAGGTTAATCAGTACTATTTAAGTATTATATCAATGACGATAAATTCAATAGAGACAAGCTACAATAGAGCTTTTATTACACAATATTAATCAAGGCTTTTATTTCTTAAAAAATCGAGTTTTTGCTTTATTTTTATCTCTAAACCGCGCTCTACTGGCTCATAATAAACCTGCTCACCTAAGCTATCAGGAAAATAGGTTTCTCCTGCGGCAAAACCGCCTTCTTCATTGTGTGCATAACGGTAATTTTTGCCATAATCTAAGGATTTCATTAACTTTGTTGGTGCATTTTTTAAATGCAATGGAACATCTAAAGAGCCTGATTGCTTCGCCTGTTTCATTGCTGCTTTATACGCCATATAAACCGCATTACTTTTAGCCGCTGATGCAAGATAAATAATCGCTTGTGCAATTGATAACTCACCTTCTGGACTGCCTAAACGTTCATAGGTCTCCCACGCATTCATCGCTAATGTCAACGCTCTAGGATCAGCATTACCAATATCTTCAGAGGCTATACGCACAACACGACGAGCGATATACAAAGGATCACAACCGCCATCAATCATCCGACAAAACCAATAAAGTGCCGCATCTGGGTTTGAACCACGCACTGATTTATGTAGTGCTGATATTTGTTCGTAAAAAACATCTCCCTTGTTATCAAAGCGACGTGTTGTCTCTGTGATAATTTCATCTAGGCTATCTAATTTAAGGTAATAGCCATCATCTGTTTTTACTCCGAGGTCAACTGCAATTTCTAGCCAATTTAATGCTCGCCTAGCATCACCATCTGCTGCTTTTGCCAACTGCTCTAAAACACCTTCGGCTATCTGTAAATTTAATGTACCAAAACCATTTTTCTTGTCAGCTACAGCTGCCTCTAAAATAGCTTGAAGCTCGTTATGACTAAGTGAGCGTAAAACATAAACGCGAACACGTGATAATAAAGCATTATTTAATTCAAATGATGGATTTTCGGTGGTTGCACCAATAAAGAAAAAAGTACCATCCTCAATATGAGGTAAAAAGGCATCTTGCTGTGCTTTATTAAAACGATGTACTTCATCGACAAATAAAACAGTCGCTCGTTGCTCTACTTTCCGTAATAATTTAGCTTGAGCAACTACCTTTCGTATCTCCTTAACACCTGCAAGAACAGCTGACATCGTAATAAATTCTGCACCACTATAATTTGCGATGAGTTTGGCTAGTGTTGTTTTCCCCGTGCCTGGCGGTCCCCAAAATAACATCGAGTGCAAATGATCATTTTTAATAGCAGCCTGTAACGGCTTACCTTCAGATAATAAATGTGTTTGCCCACTATATTTATCTAAAGAGCAAGGACGCATACGCTCGGCAAGTGGTTTATATTTATTATTTGAAAACATATAATATAAAGGTGGCTATTCCACTATAAGCGTTAAGGATCAAGTATTTTTTCAGATTTTTCTACTGACTTTTTAGCTCGTTTTTTTGCCACTTTCTTTTTGGCAACTTTTTTAGCTTTACGCTCTAATTTTTTCTCTTTCTTTAAATACTTTAAAAATTCTTTCGCTGTTATCGTTTCCCCGCACACTACAACATGAGTTGCTATGCCACGCTTGCACATTTCTTTGCAATCCATCCAGAAATCTTTTCCAAGAGCCATTTCTTTAAACTCTTTTTTGCTTAAAAAGCCTTGATCAACCGTAATATCGCGAAAAAATGTTGTCATACTACGATCAGCATGTTTTACCTGACTTTTTACATTCCCTCCTTTACCCCACGCCCCATGGGAATAATTATGA
>JALVDG010000317.1 GCA_027009095.1 Thiotrichaceae bacterium | reverse complement strand
AATTATTGCAAGAATTTGGCTTTATATTGTTATCGGTATCATTGTGGGTGCGGCAATTCATGGCTTTGTACCTGAAGATTTTATGGCATCGTTTATGGGCAAAGAAGCATGGTGGTCAGTGCCTGTCTCGGTTGTGATGGGTGTGCCGATGTATACCAATGCCGCAGGCGTGATTCCTATTGTGGAAGCCTTAATGAATAAAGGCGCATCCTTAGGCACAACGCTTGCCTTTATGATGAGTGTGATTGCACTCTCATTGCCTGAAATTCTTATTTTAAGAAAAGTATTAAAAATGCCGTTGATAGCAACCTTTGTGGGCGTGGTTGCAACAGGAATTTTAATTGTTGGCTATGTTTTTAATGCCCTGTTATAAACTAGGCATGTAACTACTCAGCATAAACTTATTATTAACACTAAACAGAGAAAATTATGAATATTAAAGTACTCGGCACAGGCTGTGCTAATTGTAAAAATACATTCGATTTAATTGCTAAAACGGCAGGAGAGTTAGGCGTAACGATAGAGCTAGAGAAAGTCGAAGATCTGCCTATTATTATGCAATATGGCGTAATGACTACCCCTGGTGTGGTCATTGATGAAAAGGTTGTTCATGCTGGCGGTATTCCTGATGTGGAGACCATCAAAGGCTGGTTAGCAGGAGCAACGGATAGCGTTTCTGGTGATAGTAATGCAGGTGGTTGTTGCAGTAGTTCTGATAATAGCGGTGGTTGTTGCTAATAAAGGAGGAAATTTTTAGAAATAAAGTTCATATTAATACCCTCACCAAATTTAAATTGTAGGGTGGATAAGTGTAAAGCATCCACCATAACAGGTTGATTTTGTTGGATGCGCTATCGCTTATCCACCCTACAAACCTTAATAAGTGGTGGTATATATCATCTATAAATCAAACTTGTTGGCGTGTTAGCAAAGAGTTTGAATTTAAGTATAACCTGAATCCGTGACTTCAATGCGGATAACAAGGGATAAGATATTGGTTTAGCACGGGATTTTTAAAAATCTTAGCTTCACCCTTAGGTTAAGCGGGTATTTTTTTAACCCGTGATGAATCAATAGCTTATTCACTGTGCCGTAGTGAAGTCACTGATTCAGGTATAAGGCATATGACCTACGTTAGCTGTTTTGGGGCATCTGTCCACTATATTAGTCAGCTTATTCACCTTAATCTATGGGAACTCGTCGTGAAATAATACTGCGATAGAGGTCTTAGATGAGAGGGAGTTAAGCATGAATAATGAAAAAAATAATATTGTTGTATGGGATGTACTAGTTCGTATCTTTCATTGGTCTTTAGTTTTATTTTTTGCCATTGCATACCTTAGCGAAGATGATTGGATAAATATTCATAGTTATGCAGGCTATACCCTTTTTTTTCTACTTTTATTTAGATTGTACTGGGGTATTTTTGGTACAAAATATGCAAAATTTAGTCAGTTTATATCCACTCCTAAAGCCGCGATTAAATATTTAAAAGACGAAATATCAGGAAATGCTAAACATTATTTAGGGCATAACCCCGCTGGTGCATTAATGATCGTTGCACTTATGCTGAGTCTTTTCCTTAGTATTCTTTCAGGCGTTGCCATTTTCGCAACGGAAGGTCACGGCCCTTTAGCATTAACCTTCTTTGCATCATTCTCAGGCAAGGTATTGGAGGAGATACATGAGATAACAGTAAACTTTACCCTGTTTTTGGTTTTTCTGCATATTGGAGGAGTAATTTTCAGCTCTTTTATGCAAAAAGAAAATTTAGTAAAAGCCATGCTAACGGGAAGAAAACATATCTAAAAAATGAAAAGGGAGATTATGAAGATGAAACGTATCTATGGAACAGCTATTTTATTATTTAGCATATCTATATCGACAGCTTATAGTGCAGACGTTGTTGATGAGTTACTACAAGAGTATAAAACAGCAGGAGCGGTAGATTTTTCGGAAGACAAAGGCGAAGCCTTATGGATGAGTAAGGAAAAAGATCGCAGTTGTACAAGTTGCCATACCAACTCTGTTAAAAATGTAGGTAAGCATCAAAAAACAGGAAAAGAGATCAAACCAATGGCTCCTTCTGTTAATGCCGAGAGATTAACGGAAAAAAAGAAAGTGAAAAAATGGTTGTTAAGAAACTGCAAATGGGTCTTTAAAAGAGAATGCACAGCACAAGAAAAAGGTGACATTTTAACGTGGTTAAGAAAGCAGTAATTAGACTTAAATATAATCTATTAAGTTTCTAAGACCTGAATCAGTGACTTCACTACGGCACAGTGAATAAGCTATTGATTCATCACGG
>JALVDG010000316.1 GCA_027009095.1 Thiotrichaceae bacterium | reverse complement strand
AAGGCAGGGCTTAGGCTCTGCTTTTTTTATTTCTCTGTTCCTCAATGTCTATTATCGGTTTTCCTCCCTTGATTTTATCAAAATATTACTTCACTGTATTTCGTAGTTGAATCTCTTTTGCGTTGCATAGACAATACCATCTCTATAATTTGTGCGTAGATGGGAATAAATATGAAAACAACCGCTGAGATTCGACAACAGTTTCTGAACTTTTTTGCTAGTAAACAGCATGAGGTCGTTGCTTCCAGCTCCCTTATTCCAGGGAACGATAAAACACTTCTATTCACAAATGCAGGTATGGTGCAGTTTAAAGATGTTTTTCTTGGTGAGGAAAAACGTAACTACACGCGTGCAACCACATCACAACGCTGTGTGCGTGCAGGTGGCAAGCATAACGACCTTGAAAATGTAGGTTATACGGCACGTCATCATACTTTTTTTGAAATGTTGGGTAATTTCAGTTTTGGCGATTACTTTAAAGAAGATGCGATTAAATATGCGTGGGAATTTCTAACCGAAGTTATCAATCTACCTCCTGAAAAACTTTGGGTAACGGTTTTTGAAGAAGATGATGAAGCGGCTGATATTTGGCTCAATAAAATAGGTATTCCAGCAGATCGTTTAAGCCGTATTGGTGCAAAAGATAATTTTTGGCAAATGGGAGATACGGGTCCTTGTGGTCCTTGCACCGAGATTTTTTATGATCATGGTGAGCATATTTGGGGTGGACCTCCAGGTACGCCAGAGGAAGATGGCGATCGTTATATCGAAATCTGGAATCTGGTTTTTATGCAATACAACCGTTCCCAAGACGGTACACTCACGCCATTGCCTAAACCATCGGTTGATACAGGCATGGGCTTAGAACGCCTTGCTGCAATTATGCAAAATGGTCACAGTAACTACGATATTGATCTATTTCAAAATTTGCTCAAAGCAATTGCAGAATTAGCACATATTGATGTGGCATCAAAAGCATTTAATAATGCATCATTAAAAGTAATTGCCGATCATATTCGTTCTTGTTCCTTTTTAATTGTAGATGGTGTTGTGCCTTCAAATGAAGGGCGCGGCTATGTACTACGCCGTATTATTCGTCGCGCTGCACGTCATGGGCATAAACTGGGGCTAAATGATGCTTTCTTTTATCAGTTAGTACAACCTCTGGTTAAAGAAATGGGTGAGGCCTATCCTGAGCTTGCTACTGCCCAAAAAAATATTGAAAAAGTACTGAAAAAAGAAGAGCTTCGTTTCGCAGAAACACTGGATCAAGGCATGAAAATTCTTGAGGCAGGTATTGCTGATATGCAAGGTGATACGATTTCTGGTGAGGTTGTTTTCAAACTTTATGATACTTACGGTTTCCCTGTCGATTTAACGGCTGATATTGCGCGTGAGCGTGGTCTGAAAATTGATCAAGAAGGTTTCGATGCAGCGATGGAGGCACAACGTCAACGCGCCAGAGCAGCAGGTAAGTTTGATATAAATTACGATACTAAACTGGACGTTGAAGGCACTACCGACTTTAGTGGTTACGATAAAGTTATCGACAAAAATAAAGTAATCCAGCTTTTTGTTGAGGCTAATCCCGTCGATAAAATTAATGCAGGTGAGCAAGCTCAAGTGGTGCTGGAGTCAACCCCGTTTTATGCCGAGTCAGGCGGTCAGATTGGTGATACAGGTGAAATATCGCTTGGTGATAACGTGTTTGAGGTACAAGACACACAAAAGCAAGGCGATGTTTTTATTCATCATGGCGTTATGCGTTCAGGCAGCTTAAAAATAAATGATGAAGTTAATAGCCATGTGAATGAGGCGCGTCGTCAGGCAATTGTTCTCAATCATTCTGGTACACATTTAATGCATAAAGCATTACGTGAAGTACTCGGTGAGCATGTTGAGCAAAAAGGTTCCTCTGTTACTGAAAAACAGCTACGTTTTGATTTCTCTCATACTGATCCTGTCTCCGAGGAAGAGATTGCTCAAGTTGAAAAGCTAGTTAATGAACAGATCCGTCTAAATTCTCAAGCCCAATCAAATATCATGTCGATGGACGAGGCAGTGAAAAGTGGTGCAATGGCTTTATTTGGTGAAAAATATGGCGATGAAGTTCGTGTGGTGAATATTGGTTACTCAACCGAACTGTGTGGTGGTGTGCATGTAAAGCGTGCGGGTGATATTGGTCTGTTTAAAATTACAAGTGAGAGTGGCGTTGCCGCAGGTGTGCGTCGTATTGAGGCGGTAACAGGTGAAGGTGCTTTAGCTTGGGTTGATGAGCAAAATGATCAGTTAAAACAAATTGCAGGCACAGTA
>JALVDG010000315.1 GCA_027009095.1 Thiotrichaceae bacterium | reverse complement strand
CAGGCAAACGCCCTTCATTTATCGAAGAAGCACGTTGTGATCTTGAAGTCACACTGGCTATTGAATGTAAACTTGGCTTAATTGACTATAAAGAATTTACGCAATTAATTGATAACAAACTTCACACCATGAAAATGGCAAGTGGTGATATAAACAGCTTCAAACCCTGTTTTCATAAACAAATTGAGAATAATCAGCCCAGAGATTTAACAAAATACTTAATGCCTGGTTTTTGTTTAGTTTCAAGACAAGACTTAATGAAACAATCAATGGATGAGGGAAAAAATGCCATTGATGCCATGCTCGATTATTTAGTTACAACAACAGATATACAAATAGATGAAAATCAGAGAGTTAAAAAAAGCAAAGCAACTAAAAAAGAAAAAGGCTGGATTGTACCTATAGCCATTGGCTACCAAGGAATCAGCGAACCAGGGCAAATAAAAAATGCCCGTGATGAAACCACCCCCCACCGCTTTGCAGAAAGCGTGGTGACCTTGGGTGAATTTAAAATGCCATACCACTTTGAAAATATAGATGAAATGATTTGGCGTTATCAAGAATACCAAGGAAATAACCTATACCTTTGTGAAAATAACTATGAAATTAAAAATGAGGAAAGTAAATTATGAGTAAGATACCCGCATCCGTTCTAGCATTTGAAAAGAAATTAGTCCCTTCTGATGGCTTAATGTATGGCACTACTTGGGAAAATAGAAATAATCAAAGTGAGACTGAGCCATTAGAACTACAAGAAAAATCAGTACGAGGCACGATTTCAAATCGTCTGAAAAAATCAGAAGAAGGTAAAATTGATGCCAAAATAGAAAGTGCAAATTTACAAACCGTTGATAGTTGTGCTTTAACTCCTGATCAAGATACCTTAAAACTAAACTTCACATTAAAAGTATTAAGTGGTGTGGAAAACCCATCTGCCTGTAATCATGAAGGTTTTAATCAAACTTACTCAGAAGCCGTTAAAAACTATATTGCAGAGCATGGATTTAAAGAACTTTCACACCGTTACGCAATTAATTTGGCAAATGGTCGTTTTTTCTGGCGCAATCGTGTCGGTAGTGAAAATATTGAAGTACACATTAAGGTACTAAATAACAATATTTCAAAAAGCTGGACATTTGATAGTTTAGCGATAAATACCCAAAGCTTTGAAGATCAGTCTAATGATATTAATGAGCTTGCAGAGTTAATTGCCAAAACGCTTTCCGGTGAAAATGAGTTTTTATTATTAGAAATTAACGCCTTTGCTCAGGTTGGTAAATCACAGGATGTTTATCCGAGTGAAGAATTAGTTCTGGATAAAAACAACAGCAAAGAAAAGAAAAGTAAAATTCTTTATGATGTCAATGGCGTTGCAGCAATGCACTCACAAAAAATTGGTAATGCCATTCGTACCATTGATACTTGGTATCCTGAATATGAAAAACATCAAAGACCAATTTCCATAGACCCCTATGGCGCAGTAACTAATCTTGGTCGAGCATACCGACAACCAAAACAGAAGAAAGACTTCTTTTCGTTATTTGATCGTTTTTCTCAAGGTGAAAAACTTGATTCTGTGGAAGAGGAACATTTTGTTATGGCTGTGCTTGTACGAGGTGGGGTATTTGGAGAGAAGCAATAATGGATTACTATCTTGATTTAAAGATAAGACCTGATGAAGAAGTTCCTCTTTATTTCATTAGAAACAAGGCATTTACCAAACTCCACAAAGCACTACACGATCTAAACCAAACGCAAATCGGCGTGAGCTTTCCCGGTATAAAATATGAAAAAAAGGGGGGGATGGGTCTTGGTGGTAAATTAGGCAAGCTTATTCGCTTGCATGGTCATCAAAAAGACTTGCAAGCATTGCAAGATTCCAACTGGCTGGGTGGTTTATCGGGGTATTGTGAGGCGGGTAATATTTTGCCCATACCTGAAAAGATAGAAGGTTATCGAATAGTATCCCGCAAACAAACAACAATGACATTAAAAAAGCTGGAAAAGCGTGTTGCTTATCAAAAAGCAAAAGGGGTTTTAAAAACAGAGGAAGATATTAAAAACTACGAACGGCAATACAAAGCAAAAATGTTTGCCTCTGGTCTGGATAATCCTTATCTGGAATTGCAAAGTGCTTCAAACGGTCATCGTTACCGCGTCTTTATTGAGATGGGTGAGATACTGGATAATCCTGTATCAGGTGATTTTAATTACTTCGGTTTAAGCAAAACAGCTACCATCCCATGGTTTTAGTACATATTATATCTTCTTTCTAGATAAAACACCCTTGTAAAATATCCACCTAAAGGATAAAATGAAAGGGTGT
>JALVDG010000314.1 GCA_027009095.1 Thiotrichaceae bacterium | reverse complement strand
GGAGTACTGGTACGAATAGTAAATTCAGGAGAAAGTTAAAAACAATAGTTTCATGCCTTAAACCTGAATCTGTGGCTTCAATGCGGATAAGAGAGTGTAAGATATTGGTTTCACAGTGGATTTTAAAAAATCTTAGCTTCACCCTTGGGTTAAGCGGGTATTTTTTAATACCGCTGTGGAATCAATAGCTTATGCTATCTGCCGTAGTGAAGTCACTGATTCAGGTTAAAAAATAGTCGACAATTAGGAGATTGAATGAAAAAGTTATTTATATTTCTTTTAGGACTTTTGGTAATGGTGCTATTAGCTTAATTACTGTATTTATAATAAAAATGCCCCTCTTTCCTATCCAACAGGATATTAGCAATCGTTCTCAAATCGTCGTATTGAAATTACAATTAAGGATAAATAGTAATGACTTATCTAATATCTCAAATGTGGTTATGTTTACTAATTACAGCAGTTATAGCAGGCATTACAGGGTGGTTACTGCGCGGTAGTAGTGCTAAAAAGAAATTACAAGCCTTAGATCAGCAATGGCAACAAGAATACAATATTGTTGATAGTGCTCGTGCTAAATATAAAAAACAAATAAAGCAGCAGTCCCTCCTAAAATCGATAAATAAGGAGTTAGAGCATCAAATTTCTATGCAAAAAAAATCTTTTGAAGAGACCATTGAAAAGCTCAAAGAGCAGATTGATATTAAAGACACAAAACAAGCCACCCTTCTTCGCGAAAAAGAAGAAGAATATGCTGCAAACTTGCAAAAACTTGATGCTAAACTAGAAGCAATAGAGGAAGAGAAAATAGCGACTAAAGCATATTTTGAAGAAATAATACAAGCAGAAAAAAATAAATCAGCCTCTTTATTATCAGAATTACAGGCAAACAAAACTAGATTAAGTCCTATAAAAGAAAATTTTTCACTAGCAGATAATGCTCTTGGAGAAAAAAATAAAACGGAGAAAAACGAATCTACAAATACCGACTCACAAGATGTTAATGATAAATTAAACGCCGATAATGTTAGTGATAAAATTAAAACAAATTTTGATAAAGCAAAGAACGATATATCACACAAAATATCTGACACAAAAGATCCAATTCAATCGGGATACAATAAGGTAAAAAAAGATATTGATTCTGCTAAAAATAACCTTTCTTCTACATCAGAATATTCGGAATCGGACAAGCTTGCTAGTCATAAAAGAAAAGACTCTGGTTCTTCTGAAGCAGGTTTTTTCTCTCATGTGAAAGAAAAACTTGATGGCTTTAGTAACTTAAAAAGCACAGCAGATGCAAGCAGCCATAAAGAGACCAGAGAAAATAAAATAACTACCGATATAAAAAGTATGTTTGCTGCAACAAGCATTGCAGCCCTAGCAAAAACAGGTGTAAAAAAAGCACGTAGTAGCTTTGAACAAGCTAAAGACACACTAACAGATCATGATAATGGGGATAATGATGAGCTACCTATTACTATGATTCAATCTATATCGAGTAGTGATGCTAAGCGTTTAATAGCAATGAAAATTGAAACAACGAAAGATTTACTATCAAGAACACGTAGCGAGACTGCCATAGATTTACTTGCTAAGAGTTTAGGAAAAGACCCAAAAGTGATCCGTCAGTGGACAAATAACGCCAGTTTAATTCAAGTCAAAGGTGTCGATGCTCTCTTGGCAGAATTAATAGAATTATCAGGTATTGATTCTGTAGAGGCGCTGGCTAACTCAAATTTAAGTCAAGTAGCTGATGGCATTACGATGGTTTATCAAACAATATCTAAACGCAGTGAGTTACCTAGCAAGAGTGAGCTACAAAGCGTGATTAACAATGCGAAAGCTATCTGTTGCTAAAGAATTTATCCATTCTTTAGCGCGGAGCTTGTGTCTTAAAAACTAATGTTACGCAATCTCGTTATTTAAAATCTCTCATCCCTTAAACTTTGATTGATATAAAAAGGAGTGAAAGATTTATCTTTTCTCATGTTGATGCCGATAGGCAAGATGGATGTTTGCTCTGTCGTTTTGCCCGCCTCGCTTCTGCATCAGCGGTATAACTTTTGGCGATGCAAAAGAATCTAGACTATAGATGTTCACTTGTGACATTTCACTTGACGACTGAAAAGCTGAAGCTTTCACTCCTGTTATCAAAAAATTATTTATCTGAAAAACGATACGAAAACTTTCACTGATATTTGAGTGAGGGACTGTGTAATATCAATTAAAAAGACTCTGAATTAAGCAGATTAGACTTAATCAGTGTTGCTTTTTCGGCAAAGCCCAAAATTTTATCCTGGAGGCCACGCTAGAGTACGCCCTGCAAGTAAATGCAGGTGGATATGAAATACTGTTTGTCCTGCTGCTTCACCACAGTTCATCACCACTCTATAGCCATCATCTGCATAACCTTCATCGGTTGCTATTTTTTTAGCGGCAAGATAGAGCTTACCAACCCTCTCCGTGTCTTCTGTTTTTAGATCATTTATTGTCGCTATATGTTTTTTAGGAATGATGAGCACATGCAATGGAGCTTGAGCATTTAAATCTCTAAATGCAAACACATCATCGTCCTCATAGACAACTTGTGAAGGGATTTCACCCGCTATAATCTTACAAAATATACAGTCACTCATAATTTTATTGCCTTATAATGTTAATAACTGCGCCGTCCAGAAAAGGCATGAGATAAAGTACCACTATCAACATAATCTAGCTCGCCACCAACAGGAACACCATGAGCGATACGAGTCGTATTAACATGATAAGTTTTTGCTAACTCACTGATAAAATGAGCAGTTACCTCGCCTTCGACAGTAGGATTAGTTGCTAGTATTAACTCTTTTATCTGACCTTCAGCTAAACGATCTTCTAATAAGTCTAGACCTAATTCTTTTGGTCCTATACCATCTAAAGGCGATAGTTTACCCATTAAGACAAAGTAGTAACCTCGATAAATGGTTGCTTGTTCCAAGGCTAAAACATCTGAGGGATTTTCCACCACACACAACGCATCTTGTTGTCGGTTTTCACTCTTGCAAATCCGACAGATATCATCTTCTGTAAATGTACGGCAGCGGTCGCAATGACCTATATTTGTCATTGCTAACTGCAAAATGTCGGCTAACTTAAGTGCCGATTCACGGTTATGTTCTAATAAATGAAATGCCATACGTTGAGCTGTTCTTGCTCCCACACTCGGCAAACATTTTAAGGCTTCGATTAATTCATTTAATAAGGAAGTGTCAGACATTGGTAATATGTTTAAAATGGCATCTTCATACCAGCAGGTAAACTCATACCCTCTGTTACATTCGCCATTCTTTCTTTTGATGTAACCGCTAGCTTCTGTACGGCATCATTAAACGCTGCTGCGACTAAGTCTTCTATCATTTCTTTATCATCATCAGCGAATAGGCTTTCATCAATATTGACACGTTTACATTCATGCTGACCATTAATAATAACGGATACTAAACCACCTCCAGATTCACCTGTAATTTCAATTGCCGCTATTTCTGCTTGAGCACGTTGCATATCTTCCTGCATTTTTTGTGCTTGCTTCATTAAGCCACCAAGTCCGCCTTTTATCATAATATTCTATCCTATTCTATTTTAAAAAAATCAATGTTTATTTCGGAAACTTCTTAGTCAAAAAAATCCCTTTATATTCAGCTACATTACTAAATACAAATGACTTTAATTAGAGTTTCCCTTAGGTGTTATCGAGTTAGGCACAAGGTGTGCATTAAATCGATGTTGTAACTCTTGCACAAAAGGATCATTTTGCATTAAATCTTCAGCTGCTTTTTGACGCTCTCGTTGTTTTCGTTCGATACGTTCAGCGGGGGTTTCTTCTGCTAAACGCTGTGTATTAATATATAAGTGAACGGGTCTATTATAGTATGTCTTAAGTGCAGCCTCTATTTCTTGTTCTGCTGTTTTTGCTAATAAATTTTCACCCGAAATATCAAGCAAAAGATTAATATGATCCCCTTCGATACTTGTTAAAACACAATGTTTAGCTAGCTCCGCAGGGCGACCTGTTAAACCCAGTTTTGGCACTATTTCATACCATTTTTTATCACCAACAACGGTTGATTGCTTAGGTACTTCATCTTGCTCCTTAACCGTCGTCGTTTTTATTTGTTGCACTTTTTGCGAGGTAACAATAGAAGTAACACTAACGTCATCAGCCACTTTATTAACTTGTTTCACTACGGGAGCTGACTCTCCCCAAGGAGGAGCATCTATTACAGGTGGTACAGTGGTGTTATTTACTTCAACTGATTTTTTAAGCTCTTTATCTTTTGCTGACTCTTGCCTATCTATATTGTCTACATCTAAATCATTATGTTTTAGTGTTTTTTTTTTCTCCGTTATGGCAGGTGCTATATCTCTTAAAGGTCTAAATGTCAGCAGTCTAAGAAAAATCATTTCAAAACCACTGCGTGGATCAGGCGACAACGGTAAATCACGCCGTCCGTGTATTGCTATTTGATAATATAGCTGCACATCTTCACGACTAAACTGATCAGCTAGCTGTTTAATCGCTTCGTCATCTTCCTCTGCTTGCGGGACGACTTGTAAAACCGCCATTTTGTGCAATAGAGTAATCAGAGCATCTGTTGCAGCTTCAAAATCAGGTGTTACTCCTGCCATTTGCTCTATATCGTTAAGAATGGCTTCTCCGTCACCTACCTCAACTAACTTTAGTAAATTAAGCAACGGTTCGTGCGAGATAGTCCCCAGCATTTCACGAACATCTGTTTCTTTTAACTCTCCATTTCCAAACGATATTGCTTGATCTAATAAACTTAAACCATCGCGCATACTTCCATCAGCAGCACGCGCAATAAGGCGTAGGGAAGCTTCATCACCGTTAATTTTTTCTTTATTTAAAAGATACTGCAAATGCCCCGCAATCATATCAACAGGCATACGCTTGAGATTAAACTGTAAACAGCGAGAAAGTATCGTTACAGGGAGTTTTTGTGGATCAGTGGTAGCAAAAAGGAATTTAACGTGTGGTGGTGGCTCTTCTAAGGTTTTTAGCAAGGCATTAAAACTGTGTCCAGATAGCATGTGGACTTCATCAATAAGATAAACTTTAAAACGTCCACGAGTCGGCGCATATTGCACGTTATCTAACAGCTCACGAGTATCTTCAACTTTAGTACGAGAAGCAGCATCAACCTCGATTAAATCAATAAAGCGTCCTTCGGCAATTTCTTGGCAACTGCCACAAGTACCGCAAGGTTTAGATGTCACGCCTGTTTCACAATTAAGGCACTTTGCTAATATACGAGCGATAGTGGTTTTACCAACACCACGAGTACCCGTAAATAAATAGGCATGATGCAATCTATCGCCATCCAATGCATTAATAAGTGCTTTTAACACATGTTGTTGACCCACCATTTCGGTAAAATTCTGGGGTCTCCATTTTCTTGCAAGGACTTGATAGCTCATTCAGATAGTGTACTAGAATTAAAGGAAAGTACTAAGAAGATTTTATAGAGAAAATAAATGATAGGCACTGTAGAAGAAATTAAAGTGGCGATCCACATCAGCTACATCTCGGCACCCGAGTCCACTACTACCGTTGCTCCCTTCCGGGCCTGGCGGGGTTCATAGTTTATCGCCGCGAGAGAACCAATGCAGATCACCATAGCGTCCAGGAAAATTAGTTCCCGAATTAATTACAGCGCGGCGATTATGCGATAAAAATAACATTGAAACAAGAAGAAGCTCCAATCAATACAAATTTTTTATACAAAAAGTAATTTAATCACGTTTGAAACGAATTTTTATAACATCCATTAAAACATCAAAATCAAAACGACGTGATTGATGTAATACTTTTTCATAGTGATGTAAATCTTTGCTAATTAAGGCTATATTTTCTTCTGCTTTACGAGTTTCGGAATCATCCATAAATTTTTGGTTGTCTTTTAATGTAGCCACAAACTTATCAAGCGATGGCATACTCGTATTAAATAATTTACGTACTTTGTTCATTTTTTTGGGAGAAGCGCTTAAGATATGAATAACATCTCCTAAAGATTTATAAATGGGCTTTAATGCTCCTTGCCAAAATACCGATAAATCATTATTCGACTCTAATAACTGCTCATACTGAATAATTAAATTCTGAATTTCTTTAGGTAGCTTTTTACGTTTCACGTGTTGTTTCCACTTTGCTTGTTGTTGTATAGCAAAGTCTGAGCCTTTATTCACAACACCACTCACTGTCTGCCGAAACTTCTTCCAAAGTACACGCAGAAAATAAACAATAGCAATAACACTAACAATAAAGATAACAAAAAATATAATACGCCCCATGCTACTAGAATTGCTCCATAAACATGAAAAATCAAGGGATATATGTAGGGCAATTGCACTTAAATTTAGTTGACTTTAATGAACATTTTAAAATCAGCAAGTTACAAGGTTCGCAATTTTGCGAATAAATATAATTCACGAATTTTAAAATTATGTGAATTGTAAGTAGTTGATTTTGCAAGCCACTAATTTAAGTGCGATTGCCCTAGGGATATATGACAATGATACGCCCCTCGATATCCGTGGAACATAATTCTCAAATACAAGTAATTAAATATTAGTGAGATATGAAAAACAAAGAATACTTACTGGGGTGAAAGCAAGGTGTGATCCTTCATGATCTATCGGGACTTGACAACTACTCAGCATAATTAATAACCGCTTAGATTGCGCTCTATTTGTGGGTTGCTTTTTCTTTGCTTACTTTTCTTTTAGCGGCACAAAGGGTTAAATGAGATTTAATAGAATCTATGCTTTAGTAAAGTAAATCATCGCCCTTTACGGAATAGAGTAAAAGAACCCAAGCTCAAAAGAGCGACGAAAATCTTCGCTGATATTATTCTAAGGTATGACTGCGTAACATCAATGAATAAATTATGCGGCAATTAGCTCTGCTTCTTGCTCATCATAAAAACAACCTTCTTCCGCCTCCTCTAACATCTCTAGAATAATTTTCATTTCGTTGGGGAATTCTTTTTGTAGTTCAAATACTTCATCGCGTTTAATCATTAGATTTTCGTTTGTCATTTTTTATCTCCATATAAATTTAAATACTTAGGAACATGTATGAAATAAACCTGTTCCTTAACACTCTGACTTCCTGTCATGCTGATTATACTAAGTGGATTAATGATCTAATTCTGTGACATTTTCACTTTATTTAAAAATTAATGGTTGCATATCTAAAAAACTAGACTATATAGGTATAAGACTAGCTAATAATATTTTTACCCAAGAATCTAAGGAGAAAACGTATGGTGCCACAGAAAAAAGGAATAGCAAAAGTTATTCATAGCCTATTATTAGGCTCTACCGTTTTCATGTTCTCGCTGACAAGTTATGCCGATGATAACGAACTAACCATTGTTACCTCATTCCCCTCTGATCTAACCAAAGTCTTTAAAAAAGAATTTCAAGCCGCCTACCCAGACATCAAAGTCGAGATTCTCAAAAAGAAAACCACTGCGGGTGTTAAATACATCCAAGAGACATCCGCAAAAAATAAGACCGATTTATTTTGGGCTTCTGCACCCGATGCCTTTGAAGTATTAAAAGATGACTCCTTACTACAAAAATATGAAAGTAGCGTAAAAGGCTTACCTGATAAGGTAGGTGCATTCCCCGTAAATGATCCTGATGGCTTTTATAAGGGTTTTGCTGCCGCAGGTTACGGTATTATGTGGAATACTCGCTACTTAAAAGCAAAAAAACTACCTGCCCCTCGAGAGTGGGTTGATTTAACTAAAGCGGTTTATCACAATCACATTGGTATGTCGGCTCCTTCACGCTCAGGCACAACGCATTTGACCGTCGAAACCTTATTACAAGGTAAAGGCTGGGATGATGGCTGGAAAATGCAAAAAGAAATTGCAGGTAACTTTAAAACAGTCACTGAACGCAGCTTTGGTGTACCCGATGGCGTAAATAGTGGCAACTTTGGTATAGGAATTGTTATCGACTTCTTCGGATTATCATCAAAAGGCTCTGGCTTCCCTGTTGAGTTCCGCTACCCTACCACAACCACACTCGTTCCTGCTAATATCGCCATTGTCGCTAATGCACCTAACGCCGATAATGCAGGTAAATTTATTGATTTCTTACTCGAGCCAAGAGGACAGGAGTTATTGCTTGATCCTAAAATTAGACGCTTGCCTGTCAACCCCGCTACTTATGATAAAGCACCTGAAGGTTTTCCTAATCCTTTTAAAGACTCATCCATCGGTGCTGCGGTTAAGTTTGATTTGACTAAATCTAAAAGCCGTTACAACTTGGTTAATTCTCTATTCGATGTCATGATTACTTATCGTCTAGATGATTTACGCGCAGCAACCAAAGCTATTCAAGATGCTGAAGCGGCTATGGAGGGTAAAACAAATGAGAAAGCGGCAAAACTCATCGCAGAAGCTCGTACTTTAGTGGCTAAATTACCGATTGATGAAGCCAAATCCCTTGATAAAGACTTCGCGGGAATCTTCAAGAAAAAACGTAAAAAAGCAACGGATAAAGTAACAGGTAGACAAGCGGAAATTGAGCAAGAATGGGATAAATTTGTTGTTGAAAATTATTCCAAAGCAAAAGAACTTGCTGAAAAAGCAAAATCAATGTTGTAAAAATAAAAATATTAGGAGTGGTTGCAAGATTGCTCCTATATTTTATAGCATTATTGTCACTACTCAATTTTCTTATCATGCCTCAATAAGAGTCAAGTGAAAGCACACAATTTACAAGCATATAGATATTCACATATTAAATTTCCGCGAGAGTCAAAGAAAAACTGAGTAGTTCTACATCAAGCTCCTTCATCAATAAGCGACTTAACTGATGTTACGCAGTCAGTACTCTTTAGAATAATCAGTGAAGGTTTTCGTAGCCCTTTTAAATTTAGGTTCTTTTACTCTATTCCGTAACAGGGCTACGACTTACTT
>JALVDG010000313.1 GCA_027009095.1 Thiotrichaceae bacterium | reverse complement strand
AAATCTTAGCTTCACCCTTAGGTTAAGCGGGTATTTTTTAAACCCGTGATGAATCAATAGCTTATTCACTGTGCCGTAGTGAAGTCACTGATTCAGGTTATACTTATAAACTCCGCCCTTTCGCCTTGAACTCGAACAAAATAGAGCGCAATTAAGCAGTTACTATTATGCTGAGTAGTTACAGAAATAAGCGAATATTTAGAGGGTGTGTTTAGCTACACCATCGCCAGTTTAGTTGCCAATTTTTATGCAGGATTGTGATCATAATTTAAGCCGTCTTAATTAGGTTGCGTAGTTCTTCCATAGAGTCTATCACAGCATCAGGCTCATAGTGACGAATATCCTCACCATGATTGTAGCCATAAGACATACAGATAATATCAAAACCAGCTGCACGAGCTGCTTTAACATCTGACTTAGAGTCGCCTAACATTAAAGACTCCTCTGGCTTTACACCAAGCGCTTTAGCACCATGTAGTAATGGCAATGGATCAGGTTTTTTCTTCTCCAAGGTATCGCCACTGATGATAATTTCAAATTCATCAAAAATGCCAAGATCACGTAAAATAGGGTGCGTAAAGCGCTCTACTTTATTCGTGATACAACCGATTTTAATACCTGTTGATTTGAGATACGCCAAGCCTTCTTTAACACCAGGATAGAGTGAACTACGTTTGGCATTATTTTCCGCGTAAAGTGCTTCAAAGATAGGCATTGCCTTTTCAAACAATGCCTCATCATGTGGTGCATCAAGATCATTAGCAATAGCGCGTTCCATTAAACGTACCACACCATTACCCACCCATTGACGAATCCTAGCTTCGCCACGTTCAGGCAAGCCAATTTCTTTGAGTGTTTCTTCAACACACCAAGCAAGATCAGGCACAGAGTCAACCAGCGTACCGTCAACATCAATCATAATGAGTTTTGGATTAAATACTTTACTCATTAAACATTTGCCGCCGCTAATTCTGCACGGAATTTACCGCAAATGGTCTGATAATCATTTTCATCATCTTCGCCTACAGCGCCGAAAATCGCAGAACCTGCCACAAACATATCTGCACCTGCTTCTTTGATTTCTCTGATGTTGTTATCTTTAACACCACCGTCTACTTCAAGGCGAATATCAAAACCAGAATCATCAATTAATTTACGCACTTGCTTTAGTTTTTTGAGTGTTGATGGAATAAAGCTTTGTCCACCAAAACCTGGGTTGACCGACATAAGTAAAATAAGGTCAACTTTATCCATTACATACTCAAGAATATCAAGAGGTGTTGCTGGGTTAAACACAAGACCAGCCTTACAACCTAACTCACGGATCATCTGTAAAGTACGATCAACATGCTCAGAGGCTTCAGGATGAAAGGAAATATAAGTTGCCCCCGCTTCTGCAAAATCAGGGATAATACGATCAACAGGCTTTACCATAAGGTGAACGTCGATATCTGCCGTTATGCCATACTTGCGTAGCGCATCACACACCAGAGGACCAATGGTAAGGTTAGGGACGTAGTGGTTATCCATTACGTCAAAATGCACAACGTCAGCACCTGACTTGATAACATTATCTACTTCTTCGCCTAAGCGTGCGAAATCAGCAGAAAGAATTGAAGGAGCGATTAGATCGGTTTGTCTAGCCATGATAATAACCCTAGAAAATCTGAAAAGACCTGAACTCTACATGAAAATCATGCGGTTTTCAGTAACAAGTGTTTATGTGTGGAAATAATTTTGCGTGGGTACTTAAAATTTAATCTAGATGGTGACTATGCGGATTGCACAATATCTGAGATTATGCAGTTACTTTAAAAGATTGGTGAAGGTTTTCGTAGTCCTGTTACGAATAGAGTAACAGAACCTAAATTTAAAAGAGCTACAAAAACTTCCATTGATATTATCAAAGAGTGACTGCGTAACATCAGTTGATAATATTTACTACAAAGTATCATCCAATATTTTCAATACTTCATTATTGCTAAAATAGGAGAGATGATTACAAGCTACCTGTTCTGTTACAGTTTTTTGTTGCCAGTTTTCGGGTAGGTGTTGAATACTTTTTACTGTTGCCGCGATATCATTAGGTGATTTATATAACCAATGGGTGAGCTGTTTATAACTTAGTAAACGCAGTTTTTTCGTCATGCGTTGCATAAATTTATTGGTTTGATTATCGCTTTCATCTTCGACTAAGAAGGTGGTATTTCCTGCGATAATATAATAGGGAACACGGGTTTGATGGGTTTTCTCTAGCAGTTGTAACAGGTCGGATTCTGGTGCTAATTGGGAGAGCGTTTTACTGGCAATATTCAGTAATTTTACTAATCCTG
>JALVDG010000312.1 GCA_027009095.1 Thiotrichaceae bacterium | reverse complement strand
CAAGATAAACTGCTGAAAGATCTCTTTAAAAACGAGGATGATATAGCACAATGGTTAGATAAGTGGCGAGACCGTTTAAATGCAGAGACTCAAAGCGATGATCAGCGACAAGCTAAAATGCAAGTGAAAAACCCTGCTGTTATCCCGCGTAATCATCAAATAGAAGCCGCTATTCGTTCAGCAGAAGATCATAATGATTTTTCTGTATTTTATAAGCTCCATAATGTTTTGCAGACCCCTTATGATTTAAAAGATGAAAATTACACCTACAGCCTACCACCAGAGCCAGAGGAGCTTGTGCTACAGACATTTTGTGGGACTTAAACAATATATTGCTATAAAAATTTGCAGTTCTAAAGCTAATCGTTATACTTGTCTAGAATAAAAAAATAATGAAATCTTGATACTTTCTACTGCGGAGGTACTTATATCGCTGATGCCGATAGGTGAGGCGGATAAGACCACACAGCAAATATCCGCCTCGCCTAACGGCATCAACAAGGAAAAAGATAAATCTTTCACTCCTTTGCTTTAGTTTCCTAATGCTAATAAATAAAAAATAATCACTGAGAATCTGCATGTTAATCACCGATACCCTCGCTATTTTAATTTCACTCGCCGCCTTATTTAGCTACATCAATTATCGATTTATAAAACTACCTAATACGATAGGTTTATTAGTAATTGCCTTAATACTTTCTCTTAGCATTATTGTACTAGGAAAATTTGGTGTCCCTCTTGAAGGTTATGCCAAACATTTATTAACACAAATCAATTTTAATGAAACACTTATGCAGGGCATGTTAAGTGCTTTACTTTTTGCAGGGGCGCTGCATGTGCATTTGGAAGAGTTGAATCGGCAGAAGTGGGTCGTTGCTATTCTTGCCAGTGTTGGTGTGATTGCATCGACCTTTATGATTGGGTTTGCATCGTTTGAGATATTTGCTTTATTAGGCTTAGATATTCCGCTTATCTATTGTTTACTGTTTGGCTCATTAATTTCACCCACTGATCCGATTGCGGTAATGGGTATTTTAAAAACAGTTGGCGCACCTAAATCATTAGAAACCAAAATTGCAGGAGAGTCTTTATTTAACGATGGTGTAGCGATTGTTGTCTTTTTAGTGCTATTAAATATTGCAGGGGCAGGGGACGGGCATATTGATGTGAGTGCAACAAGCATTGCAATGTTGTTTGCTCAAGAAGCATTAGGTGGTGCGCTCTTTGGCTTTATTATTGGCTATATTGTATTCCGTATGTTGGCAAGTATCGACAACTATCAGGTAGAAATATTGCTGACTTTATCCCTTGTATTAGGTGGCTATGCACTTGCCAGTGTATTGCATATCTCTGGACCTATTGCTGTGGTTGTTGCGGGCTTGCTCATCGGCAATAAAGGCAGAAAGTTTGCCATGTCGGAAAAAACACGCCTCCATTTAGATAATTTTTGGGAATTAATTGATGAAATACTCAATGCTATTTTATTTGTGTTAATAGGCTTAGAAGTCTTAGTGCTTAGTTTTGAGATACAACACCTCTGGGCAGGATTGATTATGATCCCTGTTACTTTGCTAGCACGTTTTATCTCGGTTGGCACACCTGTTGCTATTATGAAACTACGCACCACTTTTACCCCGCGCATTATTCGTGTTTTAACATGGGGCGGTTTGCGTGGTGGTATATCTATTGCCCTAGTGCTCACCTTGCCTGCTAGTGAGTATCGTGAAGTATTATTGGTTGTTACCTATATTATTGTGATTTTCTCTATTATCGTCCAAGGTTTAACGGTAGAGAGGCTGATAAAAAAGACCTAGTACATCAACTCTGCTTTTTGCCTTAAACTCGATTTTACACGGGTACTTATATACTCTGTTGTAATATCTTTTATCTTTAGAGGTGTTTGTAGTCTATTAAAATATTTTATAGGTATCGATATATTTCTATCTTTCTTTTTATAGTGAAAGATGAAAAAATAATGCCGCCGAGATAGTTTTTAGCTGCAATGTCTTGCAGTGGGTATTTCGTTAATTTTTAATAGAAAGGTGACTTATGAGTGCACAAACTAATACTAGACCTAAGGTTCCAGAAGGAAAGGCTCGTTTTGTAACTACTACTCAAATGGAAGCTAACGAAAAAGGTTTCGTTGGTTATAAGACGACTTGGGAAGCATTCCAGACAGAAGTAGAGTATGAGAAGCCAAAAACTCCATAGTTCTATTTAAGCTGTGTAAGCTTTATTAAACCTGAATCAGTGACTTCACTATGGCAGATAGCATAAGCTATTGATTCCACAGCGGTATTAAAAAATACCCGCTTAACCTAAGGGTGAAGCTAAGATT
>JALVDG010000311.1 GCA_027009095.1 Thiotrichaceae bacterium | reverse complement strand
AAGGCGTAAGAGAATTTGCCCTTTTTTTACAATATCCCCTTCTTTAACATAGATCTTATCGACTTTACCATTCTCAATATGTTGTACCACCTTATTTCTAGCTGCGACTTGTATTGTGCCAGGAGATGTAATCGCACTGGCCAAAGGAGCAGAAGCTGCCCAGCCGATTAATAAGCCAAAGGTAATAAAAATAACTAAAAAACCAAAAAAACGATAAAACCAATCACTTTTTTTTAATTGAATACATGCCGCAGAATGGGTTTTAGACTCTGAAACAACAAGCCCCCCCTCAATCACATTACCCAGACTTTTACTCATAGCATTTAACCTTTTGAAACTTATTGAGGAATATTAACAACAGCAGCGGCAGTAGCGGGAGGGGGTGTTTTCTTTTTCTTAGTAGGGAGTGGATTAGCGGCCGCTCTAGTTTCCGCTAACTTCTTTAACACCTGATCTCTCGCACCAAACATGTGCATTTTGCCATCCACTAGCATCAATATTTTATCTGCAATGGATAAAATATTAGGGCGATGAGTAACTAAAATCAAACTCGTACCCGCCTGTTTCATTTTAACACAGGCTTCAATTAAGCACTTTTCACCCACATCATCCAGATTCGCATTCGGCTCATCTAAAATAACCAAAGAAGGAGAACCATATAAAGCTCTAGCCAACCCAATACGTTGTCGCTGTCCACCTGATAAATTCGACCCGCCCACACCAATGCGTGTATCATAACCATCAGGTAGATGACGAATCAATTCATCAACTCCCGCAACTTTAGCCGCAACCACCACTTTATCAGGATCAGTTTCACCAAAACGGGAAATATTCTCCGCCACCGTTCCACTAAACAACTCCACATCCTGCGGTAAATAACCAATATAAGGACCAAGCTCTTCACGGTTCCAATGCCCAACTTCTGTACCATCAATACGCACTGTGCCAGAGGTGCTTGGCCAAACGCCAACAATTGAACGGATTAAAGAAGACTTTCCTGCTGCGCTAGGGCCAAGCACAACCAGCGCCTCACCCGCATTAACCGAAAAGGTGATACCTTGTAATACCACGTTTCGCGTACCAGGTGCCATCACCATCAACTGTTCCGCACTAATATTTCCTTTTGGCGGGGGCAATGACATTGGTGCCGCCTCTGCAGGATAAGCGCTCAATAATTCATGCAAACGTTTATAACTAGTACGAGCTGCTGAAAAGGGCTTCCATGCGCCGAGTATTTGATCAATCGGTGCCAATGCGCGCCCCATTAAAATAGAACCCGCAATTACCATACCACCCGATATTTCATCAGTAATTGCCAAATAAGCCCCCAAACCTAGCATCAAAGATTGAAACATCATGCGTAACGTTTTACTCATATTAGCCCAAATAGAAGCCCGATCAGAGGCTTTACCCTGAGTTTGCAAGGATTCAAGATGAGAGTGTAACCAGCGATTTTGCATATTGCCCCCCATTCCCATTGCATGAATCACCTCTGAATTACGCAACTGCGCCTGCATAAGCTGAGAAGACTGTGCCGACGAATTTTGTGACTCAACCAAAGGACCATTAGTAGAAACACTATTAATAAGCGTCACCATAATCAAAACCAAGGCAGCAAACAATGCAAAATAAGCCAACCAAGGATGAAAGGCATACAAAAGCAAAAAGTAAACAGGAACCCAAGGCAAATCAAAAAAAGCCAACGGCCCCGCACCAGTCATAAATTGACGCATAGAGTTCAAATCACTCAGCGCTTGCGTGGTATTATTCCCAGGTTGAGTCAACGACGCCTTACTCACCGCCTCATAAACCCGAGTACTTAAACGATCATCTATTTTAGCACTAAGACGAATCAACATCCGTGAACGCACAAAATTCAGCAACCCCATGGTTAAAAAAAGCCACACAAGAATTAAAGTGATCATTAGCAAGGTTTCTTCACTGCGACTCGCCATCACCCGATCATAAACTTGCAACATATAAATCGGCGGAACTAGCATTAAAATATTGATAAAAAAACTAAAAATACCAACAAATAAAAAGCTCATACGCAATGACGCAAAAACCTGTTTTAACTCAGGCTTAGAGGAGGTATAAAGTTTACTCATAAAAAAGACCCGATTAAAAATAAAGGATGCAGATAAGGTATAGTCATGATAGGTGTATAAGCTCGATGTTTGTAACCCCATCGAAAGGTTTTAACATGCCCGACGGGGTTTGCAACCCCATCGAAAGTTTTATGCCTCGACTCTATGCCCGACGGGGTTTGCAACCCCGTCGAAACATTTTAATGCCTCGACGAAGGTATTATATAAGCACTATGCCCGACGGGGTTTGCAACCCCGTCGA
>JALVDG010000310.1 GCA_027009095.1 Thiotrichaceae bacterium | reverse complement strand
TACCAGCCGCTGGATTTCTGGTGCTTATGTGTCTTGGCGTTGCTGTATTTTTAAGCAGCTCTGGATTTGCCAATTTTCTGAATATTGCTACAGCGCAAGTGTCTCGGAAACAATATACTCTTCATTTTTTATAATTGCGATATTATAGTAATTGGTTTTAGATAAATAATAGTCCTTAATGATGATCTTGTTGTAATCCCCACATGCACTCACCAGAAAAAGAACATAGAATAAAATAATGTATTGATAGCATTTAACCAATATTATTCTCCATATATATCTATGAAAAAAATGAAAATGAAAAAAAGGACATCCATAATTATATAAAAAGCTATCACTAACTAACCCTCTTTTTTTTTGAAAAAGTTAATTGGTTTATTAATTAATGAAAAAATAAGGATATATGACTTTAGCGTCTATTTTATTTATGTGGCAGGCACATGCTAACCTCATGAGGTCATGCTTTATTGATAGAAGATATTCTTGAATTAGCTAGCCCGGAAGTGGTTCAAAAGCATGCCCCATGCCTTTAATCCAGCGTCTTGAGGTTTCTTTAGCAAGTTTCCTGAGTTTGTCTATATTGCCCGCAACGGTTGGGAATTGGCGTTCAAAGTAATGGATGTGTTTTATCCAGTCTTTTTCATCAATGCCAAGTCGCTGTAATATTGGCGGGGTATTTTCAGGTATTGAACCCTGTTTATTCTGTAAAATGGCTCTGCCTGACCAGTCAACCAGTGAGATATAGTCGTTTAATTCAAACGGTATAGCAGTTTCTTTTTGTGCTTCTTGTGCTTCGCTTTTTGCTGTATTAACAAAGGGTAGCAGTGTACAGGCTTGCTTATTCATGGCTTTTTGAATGCGTTCCTGTATGGAGGTGTAGTCTGATTGTTCAGGTGTTTTTGCCATATCAGCACGAACAGGATTTAAGTCAACATAAGCCATACAGGCTATAAGAGCTTGCTCATCCAGTAAAGCCTGGCTTTTAAAGCGACCTTCCCAGAACCGCCCTGTTACTCCATCTTCACGATTAGATTCGCGGGCGATATACTCATTTAAAAGACGCATAAACCAGCTAATATCATGTAAGCGAGAACGCCATTCTTCTATAATTTCATCAACGGCTTTTACTTCTGCTGAGGTGCTGCATTCGCCTTTTAAAAAACGAGACACCAGTACGGGAATGGAAAAATGCTCACTCCAGCGATTAATGACCTCAATTGAATCCCAGCTTTTTGCCCTTTCCTGATCAACACGCAAAACAATATGGTAATGATTACTCATCACCGCATAAGCGGCTATATCAATCGCAAAAGTCTCAGACAATGCCTTGATCTTATTAGCAATCCATTCACGGCGATGCTCATAGCTTTTCCCCGTTAAGTGATCTTCGCCACATAAAAAGGCACGACGTACACAGCGGTTTATGCAGTGATAATAAGGAGTCACCGAAAGGTCAATTTGTTGTGAGCGGGCAATAGTCATGAAGTGAATTTTAACTATTTTATGCTTTGATAGTAAAAAATCAGGTTCAGCGGTGGTTTTTTGCTGATTAAATTATGGGTGTCCTAAATATTATGTTTTCCTAAATATTATTCTAAATATTATTGAGCTAATGAAAATAAAAATATAGAAATCACTGAAAATAATATTGCGCCAAGATGATAGATGTTTATAGGTTCTTTTAAAATCAATGCGCCAACTATCAATGTAGTTGTAATGATTGAAATGACGGCATAAAGTGCATAATTTAGGACACCAAACTTAGTGTATAAAAAGAAAAACCCGATATATGTTAGAAATAATCCTATTCCGCTGTAAAGAATAGAACTCCAATTATTAACAATCACTTTTTCAAAGTTGTATTTGCCAAATAAAAATGAAGTTGAGAATACAAGGATAAAAGCAATAAATACGGAAAGGGAAATAAATATTAATCCATGCTGATCATCGATAACAGACTTTTTTTGACCATAAGCAAATATGCTATTTCCAATTGCTGCTATTGTTGCAAAGAATAAAGGTAATAAAATTTTCATTATGCTAGAGGGGACAAAAAAGGACACCCATAATTATAATCATATTACCTAACTTGTCATAGTTAAGTGTTCTGGTTTTATTGCCCTGGATTAAATTATGGGTGTCCTAAATTATTCTTCCTAAATTATTCTCTAAATTATTCTTGGGTGTCCTAAATTATTACTCCGTGTTTCGTCCCTCAACACAGGCTATGCAAAAATATGTAAAAAACAGGGGGGATGGGTATTATACTCTGTTTCTAATTGCGCTATGATTATGTGATTTTTTTCAAATTGCCCACAAAAACTTTTCTTTAGGAGCAAACCTTTAATGTT
>JALVDG010000309.1 GCA_027009095.1 Thiotrichaceae bacterium | reverse complement strand
CGACAGGTACTTGGGGCTTAGAGCCTAAGGCGAACGAATCCAATAAAGGTTTCTTATTAAACCACGTTATCTCAGAAGAGTTACCACCTCATGAGGCGGGAGATCATGTCTCAAACTCCGACCCTATCACAGGTCAAGCAGGTTGGTATGACGTGCGTGTAAAGGTTTATAAAGCCGCCGATAATGAGCCAAAGGTCACATCACCTCAGTTTAATGCAGTGAAACCCTTGCCAGGTATGGAGCAAAAGCGTCGTGGTAAATGGCAAGCATTTATAGCGGGTAAATTTCGTAAATCAAAGGGCTTAAAATAATGACTCAATTAGCACTTGTTATTGATTTGAACGTCTGCGTTGGTTGTCATGCATGTGTCACCAGCTGTAAAGAGTGGAATACATCAGGCGAAGCAGGCCCGATGACAGATAAAATGCCGTATGGAGAAAATCCAACGGGTACTTTCTTTAACCGTGTACAAACCTTTGAAGTGGGTACATTCCCGAATACGGAAACGGTTCATTTTCCAAAGAGTTGTTTACATTGCGAAGAGCCACCTTGTGTGCCTGTTTGTCCGACAGGCGCAAGTTATAAACGCAAGCAAGATGGTATTGTTTTAGTTGATTACGATAAATGTATCGGCTGTAAATACTGCTCTTGGGCGTGTCCTTACGGTGCGCGTGAGCTAGACGAAAAACAGCGTGTGATGAAAAAATGTACCCTGTGTGTTGATCGTATTTATGATGAGTTATTACCAGAACACGAACGCAAACCTGCTTGTGTTATGTCTTGCCCGACGAGCGCGAGATTATTTGGTGATGTGCATGATCCAGACTCAGAAGTATCGAAAGCCATTCGTGACTCTAACGGTTATCAATTAATGCCTGAGTGGGGGACTAACCCTGCCAATCATTATCTACCACGTCGAAAAGTTGAAATTAAGATTCATACCGATGAGTTGAAACGTGTTGATAATCCGTTAAGTAAAGAAGAGCGTAAGAAGCATCAAGCACCTGGTACAGGACCATCACTCGATGATATGACGACTTGGTAGTATTTACAGCTTTTCGTAACAATGCCTTGATTTTGGTGGATGCACTATCGTTTATCCACCCTACTGATCACGATTAGCGAAGGTATTAATTAAACATCATTTTAAATAAGGGCATTCCTTAATTGATGCTTTTACAAGCATCAATTAAGGAATGCCTAAGCAGTAATAATTATTTAGGTAATATTATGCATCCAGCATTTTCAGTAATATTTTTAACCACCTTAATTGGTGCAGCGCAGGGATTGTTTTTAGCACTGTTTACAGGGCAAATATTCACAACCTTCAAGCTTATGCCTGAACAAAATGATCCTAATTTTTATATCATTGGCAGCGTATTATCATTAATGTTGCTGACACTTGGCTTGTTTGCCTCTTTCTTTCATCTTGGTCATCCAGAACGTGCTTGGCGTTCTATTGCAAGGTGGCGTACCTCATGGTTATCACGTGAAGTCATTGCTTTACCTGCGATGATGATAGGGGTAATGGCTTATGGTGCGGCTCATTTTTTTGATTTAACCTATCCCTTATTCGAGACACCTGGTGGAACAGGTCTGGATGCAACGCTTATTCTAGGGTTTATTACTACCGTATTGACCTATACCTTATTCGTTTGCACAGGCATGATTTATGCTTGCATTAAGTTTTTACAAGAATGGCACTCACCATTAACGGTTATAAACTTTATTCTCTTGGGTACAGCCTCTGGCTTTACCTTGGCAACGGCACTATCGGCATGGTTGAATACAGAACTCAGCAACTTTTATGCGACATGGGCAATAACTTTTACAGTACTAGCACTTATTTTTCGTTTTGCAACGGTTATTCGTAATCAAAAAATCACCCCAAAATCTGATTTACGCTCTGCAATTGGTGTGCGCCATCCAAAAGTTGTACAAATAACACAAGGATTTTTAGGTGGTTCATTTAATACGCGTGAATATTTTCATGGCAAAAGCAAAGCAGTGCTTAGAAATATAAAATATATTGCTTTTATTTTGGTCTTTGTTATTCCTGTTATTTTGCTTGTGATTAGTTTGAGTAGTAAAGGATACTTTATTCCATTATTAGCGATCCTTGTTCAGTATGTAGGTTTATTAGCTGAGCGTTGGTACTTCTTTGCCGATGCAAACCATCCGCAGAATTTATATTATCAAAATATTGCTTAATCCAATACCTTTGCTAAATGTGATTAGTAGGGTGGATAAATGACTTATCCACCCTACCGTTTAAATTTGGCGAGGGTATTGTGTAAATTAATTGATATCGATAATGGCTGCCTTACCATTTTTAACCGCAATTACTTTATGCCCATTTAATATATCAGCAAATAATTCATTTACTAAAGTACCTCGCCAGTCATTAGAAAGAAATGTGCGTTTTTCTTGTACCATGTTAGCTACTTTCTTACGAGAGGTGATAACAGCAGGTGTTATATCTAGCTCTTGAGCACGTATATTCAGTGCGGTAATTAAAACATCTATTACTTTATCTTCATCTGGAGTGGGTTTGTTTCTTCGGCTAATTTCAGGGTATTCACTTGGGTCTAATGCTTTACCTCTTTGAATACAATCAAGCCATGTTTGATGATATTTTTTTGTGCGTTCGGCATTAATACCACGCATATCAGCAATTGATTCTAGGCTGTTAGGCTGTTGCCTTGCTAAATCAATCAGAATCTCATCCTTTACGATCCAGCGACGAGGTAAATTTTTATGTTCTGCTAGCTTTTCTCGCCATGCGGCTAGTTCTCTTAAAATAGCCAATTGAGGTCGTTTAAGTACTTGCAAACCTTTTACTTTTTTCCAACGACTATCGGCATTGATGGCATAGAGTTTGGGGTTTGTAAAATGGGCAAAATCATTGTCTAGCCAATTTAAACGATTAAGTGAGATAAGCCGATCACGAATAATAGGATAGATCTGTGCAAGGTAGCGCACATCGTCAATCGCATAATCTAGTTGTGCTTGTTTAAGAGGACGTTTAGCCCAGTCGGTTCGAGATTGCGACTTATCAAGATCAACTTTCAACACCTGCTGCACAAGGCGACCATAGCCCATCTGATCACCATAACCTAAAACAGCAGCGGCTGGTTGTGTATCAAAAATAGGTTGTGGTACTCGCCCATTTAAAGAATTAAAAATTTCCAAGTCTTGATGAGCGGCATGCAATACTTTGGTGATATTGGTGTTATTAAGTAAATACAGCAAGGGAGAAATATCATCGATGGCTAAAGGATCAATGCAAGCAAGTTGCAATTTTCCTTCCGAATCATGAGCTGCTATTTGCACTAAACAAAGTTTAGGGTAGTAAGTACGTTCACGAATAAACTCTGTATCCAAAGCCAACCATTTGCAATCTTTGATTGTTTCGATATAGCTAGATAAATGATTGTTTGTTGTTATAACTTGGTACACAGATAATCCTTGTATTTTTAGGCTGATTCTATCATGACCTGCTTTGTGAAAATGAATGTGTTCTAGTACTACAAAAGTTTGGTTTGATGGCGTACTAGAGCAACTATTATGGTTTATATGATGAAAAATTGTAACCACTCAGCTTGCACTTTATTTTGCCTGATTTCTACGTTAAAAGTGCTCATTTATACTGATAAATTCCGCCCCATTTGCCTTGAACTCGAACAAAATAGAGCGCAATCTGAGCAGTTATGAAAAATTAGAATGTTTCTCTCCAAGGAGCTTAGATTGGAACCGCCTAAGAAATCCGTATTATTAATTTTATAATAATTATTATTGTGTTTAAATATTGAGCAATTCGATTAGCAGTATTTTAAGCAGATAAACTCAAGTGACTGAATTTAAAATAATAGATAGCTTTATTATCAAGCATATTATTATTTTATAATATTATGCTTTTTTTCTTCTTGTTGACCTAAGTCAATGAGAGGCGCACTCTATCGACATCTAAAAGATTTCTCCAATCGCTAGGAGGATATATTGACACTTAAAAGGTTTATAAAATTAAGTGTCAATAAAGGTCTATAAAGTCAAACGCATTACTTACTTTTTGTAGGTAATACTTTTGATTTTTTATACCTAAAAAAAAGCCCGTCAAATTGTCGGGCTTTTTTTTAATCTCTGTTAACACTTCTGGAGATTATTCTATATTTGCCAAGTTGACGGGCATAGAAAAGCCCTGACTGGCAGGGCTTTTCTTAAAAAAACGGTTGCGCGTAAAGATATTTACGCTGTGGCTGTCTCTACAATGCTAACATACTTGCGATTTTTAGGACCTTTTACTTCAAAAAGTACTTTGCCAGCAACTTTAGCAAATAATGTATGATCTTTACCGATACCTACATTGTTGCCAGGGTGGAATTTAGTACCACGTTGACGAACAAGAATATTGCCTGCTAATACAGTCTGACCACCGAAACGTTTAACGCCTAATCGCTTTGATACTGAATCGCGTCCGTTCTTAGTACTACCTGCCGCTTTTTTATGAGCCATGAGTCAATCCTCTAAAATTGATTAAGCCGAAATTTTCTTAATTTCAACTTGTGTTACATATTGCCGATGTCCCGTGCGTTTTTGATGATGTTTACGGCGACGGAACTTGATAATCTCAACTTTCTTGGCACGCTCTTGAGCACGAACTAAAGCTGTTATTTTGCCACCTTCCAAATAAGGTGTGCCTACTTGAATATCATCACCGTTGCCAATCATGAGAACATTGTCAAAATCGACACTTGCCCCTTCTTCGGCATCCAGTTTTTCGATTCTTATTACGTCGCCTTCGGCAACGCGGTACTGTTTTCCACCTGTGGTGAAGATAGCATACATTTTTATAACTCCAATACGCCTATATAAAGCTTCTGCAAGAAGCCGCGCGATTGTACAGATGTTTGATGTATTAAGCAAGTATTACTTTAATTTAGTTATCTCTAAATCCTGTCAAGGAGAAAAGTTTTATTGTTTATTTTTAGGCTGAATCTATATCAACGATAAAGGTCTATATTCCTTGGTATTCTGAACTATAGCGTGTCTTGTAATTATTAAGCTCTTGACAGTATGCAAGCATCTACCTAGCATTCGGATTCGTTTAAAAGACACCAGATGTAGTAAATAGGCAAGTTATCTGTGCTTATTTAAAGTCGCCACCATTAATTATTAGTACTCCAAAAATTGCAGTTTCTAAGTATTTTAAATGCTTAGCATAATGGATATATATTTCTATGACTCAAGCCACCAATACAATGGACTTTAAAGCAATACAGGCACTTATATCTACCGATATGCAAGATGTAAATAGCTTAATACAAAGGCGTTTGTATTCTGAGATTGTTTTAGTTAATCAACTTAGTCACTATATTATTGCAAGTGGTGGCAAACGCTTGCGTCCTATGCTGTCCTTGTTAGCGGCACGTGCGTGTGGCTATGAAGGTGATAAACACATTAATGTTGCTGCTATTGTGGAATTTATACACACAGCGACATTGTTGCATGATGATGTTGTTGATGAGTCAGATATGCGCAGAGGTAAAGAGACTGCTAATAATGTATGGGGAAACCAAGCTGCCGTTTTAGTAGGAGACTTTCTCTATTCAAGATCCTTTGAGATGATGGTTGATGTAGGCGAAATGCGCGTCATGGAAATTTTAGCGCAAGCAACTAATGTCATTGCCGAAGGTGAAGTACTACAACTACTAAACTGTAATGATCCTGATACGACAGAGGCACGTTATCTTGATGTTATTTATTCTAAAACGGCGAAATTGTTTGAAGCGGCTTGTCAGCTAGGTGCAGTATTAGCGGGTTTGCCCGAAGAAGAAGAAAAAGCAGTAACTCAGTATGGTATCCATTTAGGCACTGCTTTTCAGCTAGTTGATGATATTTTAGATTACAGTGCTTCCGCGGATGATATGGGTAAAAATGTAGGGGATGATCTTGCCGAAGGTAAACCTACCTTGCCATTGATTATAGCCTTAGAGCGTAGCACGGGTGATGATGCTCAATTAATTCGTACTGCAATAGAAGAGGGCGGCTTAGAAAATATTGATGCAATAATGAAAATTATAGAGAAGACAAAATCATTGAGTTATGCGACAGAAATAGCCACAAAAGAAGTCAAAAAAGCAAATGCGTGTTTAGAATGTTTACCTGATAGCTCCTATAAAGTAGCACTAGGCTCATTAGCATGGTTCTCTATTAGTAGAACGCACTAAAAAAATACACTTATTGATATAAGTTGCACTACATTGGTGTTTTATCTATTTGTGTTAATTTTATAGTAACAAGCATTCTCTCTTGCACTATTTATCTTTGAAAATATCAATATCGTTTTGTTATTTTTTTCAGACTTTTTCAAATAATTATCATAATATTCATGCTCTTGCCGACGTGTTTTTTTGAGTGAAACTATTGAAAGCAGGTGATAATAATATAAACACTGTTGTCATTTTCAGATGAATAGTATATATATTGGCATGTTTTTTGCTGAGCAAGTTACTAAATATAATCCAAAAAATTGTTTTATGACAAAGCTCAAAAAACAGTTTTTTAAATCATGTTTCAATATCTAAAGGAATTAAATAATGAGTGGAAATGAGTCTCGCCTACAAGCGATTTATCAAATTACAAACCGTGAAGACACACCTGTATCAAGCCCAAAGAAGTTAAGTAAAATTTGGGCTTCTGATGTTTTCAACCTTGCTAAAATGGAAGAAGCTCTTTCCAAAAAAGCATACAAAGCCATGAAGAAGACAATGACTTCTGGCGAACCCCTTGACCCTGCAACGGCTGATGCTGTTGCAGCAGCTATGAAAGATTGGGCTGTATCAAAAGGTGCTAAGTTCTTCTCGCATATCTTCTACCCAATGACCAATGCGACAGCAGAAAAGCATGATGGCTTTATTATTACTAGTCCAGAAGGTAATGCTATTACTGAGTTTACGGGTAGTTTATTAATTAAAGGCGAGCCAGATGGATCTTCATTCCCTAATGGTGGTATTCGTGTCACTAATGCTGCACGTGGATACACAGCTTGGGATCCAACCAGTCCTGCTTATTTAATGAAGACTGCTAATGGAATGACGCTGATGATTCCGAGCGTGTTCCTATCTTGGACAGGTGAAGCACTGGATAAGAAAATTCCACTACTACGCTCTAATGCTGCGATGAATGATGCTGCACAAAAAGTATTAAGCTTAATGGGCGAAAAAGAAATTGCAACACTCAACTCAAGCTGTGGTGCAGAGCAAGAATACTTCCTTGTTGATGCAAATTTTGCTAACAGCCGTCCCGATCTAATTTTAGCAGGGCGCACACTATTTGGTGCACCAGCAGCTAAAGGGCAAGAATTTGATGATCATTATTTTGGTGCAATTCCTTCGCGTGTTCAGGTCTTTATGCAAGACTTCGAAGATAAACTTTACAGATTAGGTATCCCCGCCAAAACACATCATAACGAAGTGGCTCCAGGGCAATTTGAAATTGCACCTTACTTTGAGGCAGCAAACGTAGCAGCAGATCATCAACAGTTACTAATGACGGTTATGAAAAATACAGCAAAAGAACATGGTTTCCTTTGCTTGTTACATGAGAAGCCTTTTGCTGGTATTAACGGTTCAGGCAAGCATGTCAACTGGTCGGTTGGTAACGCAACACAAGGTAATTTGCTTGATCCTGGCAAGACTCCACATGAAAATCTTAATTTCTTATTATTTTGTGGTGCGGTCATTCGTGGCGTGCACATGTATGGTCCATTATTACGTGCAGCTATCGCATCAGCGGGTAATGACCATCGTTTAGGAGCCAATGAAGCTCCCCCTGCCATCTTGTCTGTCTACTTGGGAGATCAGCTAGAAAAAGTATTCCAAGATATTAAAGATGGTAAATTGACAGGCTCTGCCGAAGGTGGGGTAATGGATCTTGGTTTATCGCAAATTATTAACTTTGATAAAGATTCAGGAGACCGTAACCGTACTTCTCCATTCGCTTTCACAGGTAACCGTTTTGAATTCCGCGCGGTAGGTTCTGAGCAATCTGTTGCAGGTCCTTTGATTGCAATGAACACCATGCTTGCAGATTCACTTAACTGGATTGCAGATGAATTAGAAGGCGCACTAAAGAACGGTTCTAAAGAAGAAGCGGTTATCTCGGTACTTCAGAAGCTTATGAATGAGCATGGTCAAGCCGTATTTGGTGGTGATGGTTATTCGTCTGAATGGCATAAAGAAGCGGTTGAAGAGCGTGGTTTAAAGAACCTTCCTACAACAGCTGATGCGCTTCCTTGTCTAAATGAAGACTATGTTAAAGACTTGTTCTCAAGCACAGGCGTACTTAGCAATACAGAACTTGCAAGTCGTTATGAGGTTTACGCAGAGCAATATATACTTTCTATTGAAGTAGAGGCGAAGTTGGTCATTGACATGGCGAAGACTCTTATCTACCCTGCGGCAACTCGTTATCTTGCAGATGTAGCATCATCGGTTTCAGCTGCAAAAGAAGCAGGTGTTGAGCTAAGCTCGGCAACCGTTGAGAAAGTTGCGGAATTAATCTCATCAATGATGGCATCAGTTGATAGCCTAAGCGATGCACTCGCACAACATGATTTTGCTGATACTGATGCTCATATGCAACATTGTGCAGGTACTATTCGCGGGCTTATGGATGATGTGCGTGCCTCTGCCGATGCACTAGAACTTGAAGTAGCTGACGATATGTGGCCACTTGCCAAGTACCGAGAAATGCTTTTTATTAAGTAATTTTTGATTCTACTTAGGTAGTACGAAAAGGTCGCTCATAGAGCGACCTTTTTTTGTGTCTATTACTATCTAAAGGAATGGTTTTAGAAGAGCAAATGCGAGTAAGGTAAGTGTATGAAGTTTACGTATACGGGAAATGATGCCTCTGCACAATGATGTCGATTGATAATACTTAAATTAACTACTGGAATGTGAATCTAAGAAGTATAAAATGAACCTTCCTTAATAACACCCTATAAAAATATCACCAAGAGCAAACGCCTATGGATTACTTTGAGTATAAAAATAATCAGCTAT
>JALVDG010000308.1 GCA_027009095.1 Thiotrichaceae bacterium | reverse complement strand
ATATAGATAACTTTGGTGATAGAGAAGACATGCTAGAGTTGCTCGGCAACCTGATGGATAATGCCTATAAATGGGCAAAATCACAGATAAATTGCAGTATCTTGCGTGACAATGAATCAAAGCAAATAATTTTAGTCATTGAAGATGATGGGGAAACAAATGCCCCACTTAAACAAATCACCCAAAGAGGCGTTCGCCTTGATGAGTCAACAGAAGGTCATGGCTTAGGCTTGGCAATTTGTAAAGATATTGTGAAGTTGTATGCAGGCACAATTACCTTTAGTCGCTCTAAAAATCTACATGGTTTTTGTGTTGAAATTAAGCTACCTTAAATGGAAATATATGAGCTATCTGTCAAGTCTCGACAGGTCTTAAACATAGGATGCAAACCATAAAAAGGTAGCATCATGCCTATCTACTAACTGTTTTAAAGGAGCATTAGCTTCAAAGCCAAACCTACAACATGCTATCCTGTCTGTATGTTAGTAGCCAGAATTTAAGTACCCAAGGGATAATCCCTAAAATTAAAATAAACCTGAATCCGTGACTTCAATGCGGATAACAGGGGATAAGATATTGGTTTAGCACGGGATTTTAAAAAATCTTAGCTTCACCCTTAGGTTAAGCGGGTATTTTTTAAACCCGTGATGAATCAATAGCTTATTCACTGTGCCGTAGTGAAGTCACTGATTCAGGATAAAGATTAGGATTCACACAATGATACAAATAAAACAACTACCATTCGCTATTATGCTGGCGGGTTCAGCCTTACTCAGCCCCTTATATGCCGAAGATTTAGCCGTAGACTCCACCATTACGCATGTCATGGTCTACCCAAGTAGCGCAATGATTACTCGCACCGCCAATATTTCGCTTCCCGCAGGGGAAAATACAATCTCCTTAAATGGCTTACCTCTAAATTTATTAGAATCCTCTTTGCGTGTCGCGGGAGAATCATCCGCCGATGTTCAACTCGGTAGCGTTGAGTTACAACAGAGCTTTAATAAAGATTTAGTACAAGAAAAAGAAAGAAAACTGCGTGAGCAAATAGAATCACTTAACGAAGAGAAACAAGTACTTATTGATAGCTTGGCAGAAAATAAAGACCAACTTAACTATATTCGTGCTATGGCAAGTAATAATTCTAGCTCCGAGCAAAGTAGTAGCTACAAACAATTACCTATCGACCAATGGAATAAAGCATGGGAAACCTTAGCTACTGCCACTTCTGCAACACACGAGAAGATACGCAAAGCACAAAAACGCATCAAAATGCTCGATAAAACACTCACACAACGACAACAACAGCTAGATCAAGTTGCGACACACCAACGCGCAACGCGAACAGCTGTATTAAATATCACTACCGCAAAAGCAAGCGAGCTTAAATTAAACTTACGCTACCAAATTCATGGCGCACACTGGAAGCCTGTTTACGATGCCGACCTTGATACCCAATCGGGTAAAATACAGCTAAAATCTCTGGCACAAATTACCCAACGCACAGGAGAAGACTGGAATGATGTTAAAGTCACTTTATCAACCTTGCGCCCCTCTGCTAACTCTCAACTCCCTAATCTTACCCCTTGGATCATCGACTTTATGCCCGATAGAGTTCTCTATCAAAAAAGAAAGATGTCAACAAGCCCTCTCATGAAAAAAGAAGCCATGAATGTGATAGAGGCAGATGATATGAAAATGGATAACGCGATGCCAATGTCTGCCCCTCCTGTTATGGCACAAAGAAGTATGACATCGGTTGCTAGCACTGCCGTTATCGCCGACTTCTCCGCAGAATACAAAGTGCCAAATAAAATAAGCTTAGCCTCTGGCAATAACAAACGTCGCGTCACACTACAATCACACACACTCGATGCTAAGGTCAGCTTAGCTAGTGTGCCACGTCTCGACCCTCGCGCCATGCTCATCGCCAAAACACAATACAAAGGCGAAACACCCTTATTAGCAGGAACGGTTGCACTACATCGTGATGGTAATTTTATCGGCAATAGCTTTTTAGCCATGCACCAATCAGGCGAAGAAATAAAGCTATCTTTTGGTGAAGACGACAAAGTGAAAATCACCTTTATCCCCGATCCTGATAAAAAAGGCAAAGATGGATTATTATTTGGCAAACGTAAAACCGTTAAACGTAACTACCACTTCACTGTCGCCAATCAACACGACAAAACCTATAACATCAGCTTTAGCGATACCATCCCCGTTGCCGCAAATGAAGACATAAAAGTAACCATGACAGGCGATAAACCAAGCCGTATTAACGATAAAGATAAAAAAGGAATAGCCGTATGGGAGCGCAAACTAGCACCGCATAAAACCATTAAATTAGAATATGGATATGAAGTG
>JALVDG010000307.1 GCA_027009095.1 Thiotrichaceae bacterium | reverse complement strand
AAAAGTTATGTTTTATAACAACGTTCCTAAGCCATTGCTTGGTATTTTCAGCGATAGTGTTCATAGGTAGTTATTTATAATGAAGAGCACCTCTACATGGCTACCCACTGGCTTTTTTGACAACTGATATAGCATTAAGTAAGGACAGTATTATAAAGATAGTAAAAAAAATAATAGGAAGCACATACCCTAGTACTCTAACCACGTTATATTGACAGATACAGAGTAAACCAAAGTGTTCAAAACAAGGCATGGGCGCAGACTATGGTTATTTCCTTGTCAAACCCCATAACGCTTGCATTGGACGCTTTGGATTGCTTCCGCAGGGCGAGCCAGAAAGTGGTCATCCACGTTGTTGCACTTTTTATGAAGGGAATAACCATTCACTGCAAAGTGCGCCTAGTGGTTGACCGCTTTCTGACTCGCTGTATCCATCAATATAACATGGTTGGAGTACTAGACTCTGGTTTATACACTGTAAGAATCTTCATTTAATATTTCGAGTGAATTAATCTGTTAGCCTATGATTTTAATAGCTCATTAGGCAAACGATCAATAGGAATATTATGCCCCATTTTTGTTTGCCAGCGATGTATTATTTGAAATTGCTCTACTGGGGGTTTTTTCTTTAGCATTTTATCCAAGAGTGTTTCGCCGTATTTTTCTGCTGCAAATTGGCATGCTTTGAACCAAGCCATATCGAAGCCTAGGGTTTTAATATTGTATCGTTTAATAAATCGTTTGCTATTCGTTGAGCCAGAGACGATAAAGACGGGAGCATAGGAGCGATAAACTTTGGTTTTTCCAGATGATAATTTTTTGCGTTTGATACTTGCTTGAAACTTCATTTTAATGCCAGCAACACCTGTGACATAGGCCGAATTTTTTACCAACTCTTTTCGCTCACGCATTTTTTGATTTTTATATAACTGTTGTTCAAATTTCCATTGGCTTTCAATTACTTTGGCTTCTTTAGGCAAAACTTTTGTATCTTTATACCATTTTTGTCTAAGTTCTCCATTTACACTAACAGCTACACGAAAGCCAACATAGTTTTTGGGGGTCTTCTGTGACCCATCATAATGATATATTGCCATAATAATTTTTTGATGATTTGTTATTAAGTTACTTTATATTAAGTTTAGCATAGATTTAGAGGGAGTTTCAGCTTGACAACTACCTATTGGATTTGGGACAGCAAGCATATATCTCTAGAAAAATTACAGGTGGTGGATATTCATATTATTATTCTAATATATTAAGATTTTTTAAGTCAACTGCATATATTTGCAATGTCTACTTGCTTCAAGAAGACTTATACGTACCATAGGGGTGTTATTTTTAAAGGTGTATTATTTACTATGGAATTTATCCCCTCAAAAATCCCCGAGGTTATCTTGATTAGGCCCCAAGTTTTCGGTGATCATCGTGGCTTTTTTATGGAAACATGGCAACGGCAACATTTTGCTGAAAATGGTATTGATGCTGACTTTGTTCAAGATAATCATAGTAAATCATCTCATGGTATTTTGCGTGGTCTACATTACCAGTTAATTCAGCCACAGGGAAAATTGGTTCGTGTGATTAAAGGAGCAGTCTTTGATGTTGCTGTTGATTTACGCAAGAACTCACCTACATTCGGTCGTTGGGTTGGCTACGAGTTGTCGGCTGATAATAAGCATATGCTGTGGGTGCCGCCTGGTTTTGGACATGGTTTTTATGTCATGAGCGAAATGGCTGAGTTCGTGTATAAATGTACAGATTATTATGCTCCTGAGCATGAAGGATGTATCCGTTGGAATGATCCACAATTAAATATTGATTGGCATTTAGTAGATGGTAAAGAGCCTGTACTATCGGATAAAGATGCAACGGCAACATTACTAGCTGATGCAAAAATATTTGAGGGAGATTTATGAAAACTGTTTTAATCACTGGCGCAAAGGGGCAGCTTGGCTATGAATTACCTCGTACAGCCCCTAATAACTACCAATGCATCTTAACTGATAAAGATGAGTTAGATATTACTGATATAACAGCAGTTAATGCTTTTGTTGCAGAGTGTAACCCTGATGTTATTATCAATTCTGCTGCTTATACCGCAGTAGATAAAGCAGAAGAAGATGAGGCTTTAGCAGTAGCGATTAATGAAATAGGTGCGAAAAATCTTGCTCAAGTAGCGAAAGATAATGGCATTAAGCTAATTCAAATATCGACAGATTTTGTCTTTAGCGGTAAAAACTGTTCACCTTATTTAGTGGATGCGCCGACTGACCCCCAAGGTGTGTATGGTAAAACAAAAGATAATGGCGACAAGGCTGTTTTAGAAATATTGGGGGATGAAGCCTTTATAATTCGTACTGCGTGGTTAT
>JALVDG010000306.1 GCA_027009095.1 Thiotrichaceae bacterium | reverse complement strand
CTTGGAATGCTTCCATCGTCACCATATGGATAGGGCCACGACCTGCTAAAACTTCGTTAATAAACGCATGGTTACGTAAACAGGTTGGAATTGGCTTATGTGATAGATGCTGATTTTCAGTATCTAAATATTCTTTACCAACCATCTCCGTAAGTGCAGGGAACCATTTTGACTCATATTCTTCACCTAAACAGTTTTGAGTATAGGTTTTAAGATGGAGGAAGTACGCACCAACCGGTCCATAGCCGTCTTTAAAACGAGCTAATACGATACGATTTTCCATCTGCGTCATTTTCGCACCAGCACCGATCATAAGACCATATGCAGAACCAGATGACCAAGGTGCATACCAAACACGCCCCGCACCTTCACCTACTGAACGCGGCTTAAAGATATTTGAAGCACCACCTGCACCAACGATAACTGTCTTTGACTTAAATACATGGTAGTTACCTGTACGTACGTTAAAACCAACAGCACCTGCAACACGGTCTTCTTGAGACTCATCCATTAACAAATGAGTAACACAGATACGGTTAAATACTTTATCAGCCGATTTTTTTGCCGCCTCTGCAACGATAGGCTTGTATGACTCACCGTGAATCATAATTTGCCAGCGTCCTTCACGTAAGTAAGCACCCGTTTCTTTATTGCGCATAATGGGTAATCCCCACTCTTCAAACTGATGAACAGCCGAGTCTACGTGACGTGCCATGTCAAACAATAAATCTTCACGAACCATACCCATTAGATCCATACGCGCATAACGAACATGATCTTCTGGATTATTCTCACCAAAGCGAGTTCCCATATAACAGTTAATTGCGTACAAACCTTGAGCTACAGCACCAGAACGGTCAATATTTGCTTTTTCAGCAATAACAATTTTCTTGTCTTGCCCCCAATATCTAGCTTCCCAAGCAGCTCCTGTACCACCAAGACCCGCTCCAGCAACTAAAATATCAATATTATCTTCTATGATAGTTTCGTAAGCCATTAGTAATAAACTCCTTCTTTAAATTTTTGACCATTTGACTCAAGCGTATGTAACCCACCGTCATCAAGACGAATATATTTAGGCTCATTAAACAATAATTGGCTATCACGCATTTCGTCACTAGGAGCTGGCTCGCTAGCAAGATCAGGATGATGTTTACCCCAAGGCTTAGTCGTAATAGGAGCTAATAGCTCCATGTCTTTCTGACCATTGCGGAACTTGATTCTCCACGCAATAGTACCTTTTTCTTCGTCACGAATGGTACGCACACTTGACCCAAGTGGAGCAAAGTCAGCATAACCACGTACATCAATTGCATGATGAGGACAAGCTTTAACACATGAGTAACATTCCCAACACATGTTTGGTTCAATGTTGTAAGCACGGCGAGTCACTTTATCAATGTGCATAATGTCAGATGGGCAGATATCGACACAATGTCCACAACCATCACAACGAGTCATATATACAAAAGTAGGCATTATATTTCTCTCTTCTAGTTAATTAGTTAAATGTTTAGTAATGGCGAGGCGCTTCACGCTTAATGCCAAGTCCCATATTTTCTGGGCTCTTACCCATATATTCTGGGATATCTGGAAATTTTTCTTGTACAGAAGCATCTGAAAGATTGAAGTCGTTAGGTAAGTTTTCTCTAGAACCATCAGCTCTAGTCACTCTCTTTTGATATGCAGCAGCAGGCTTAAAGAACATATGAGCAAACTTAGACCATAAGACACCACCAAATAAAATAGTGCTAGACAAGATAAATAGTACAAAGAATAACCATACACCTTGACTTATAGACCAAAGTAGAGCGAATGTACAAGTAGCAAGTAGAGAAACAATAAACAAATCTGCTCGAGCTAGTTGATACCATTTTTTGCCTTCTGCAGAAACATCAACACGAATAGCAAACCAGAACCAATAACCACCGCCACAGAGCATTAACGCACCTAAATGCCACAAAATAGGCCAAATAGCTGGTGTGTCATTAATCGCTGTTGGATAACCAAAAATTAAAACAACCGTTGCAACAACAAAAAAGATAAAACCATACATTGTTAGCAGGTGAGACATTCTACGTTGTTGATTTGAAAACTCTGATGATGTTAAAACTTCATTAGTCAAAGTTTTCAGCATAAGAGCTTTCTTTTCGCCACTGCTTAACTCAGTAGTAGCAGATTTTTTCGCCTTCTCAGCATTCTCAAAAAAATATTGAGCACTTTTCTTATGAAGCATATCCAGTATTGTTCCACCGACAACTAGGAGAAACATCAAAATGACGTACGCCTGCATAATCGCGGGGGGAATGAAAGCCGATATTTCAGCAAAAGGGTTGGTCGTGATCATTGTCCATATTCCTATTTGATTTTCACTTAATTTG
>JALVDG010000305.1 GCA_027009095.1 Thiotrichaceae bacterium | reverse complement strand
GCTTTTTTTGCGCCTCAGTGGGGGCTTTTTTATACGCTTTAAGGTCTTTGTAGATTGCCCAAATACCGCCACGTATAAACTCAACCGCCTTTTTATGTTCGTCATTCAAGGGAATTAAACGATGAACTAAACGTTCGGTACGTATCCAACATAAAACATGATCGAACACATTAAATTGTCCCGCATCATCACTCATAATTTGATCGACAGCAGTAAGGTTTCTGTTATTCAAGAATTTTGTAGTAGACTATCCGCATCTTTTAGTAAGCTTATAGAAGGATATGGCTTATTAATATAATAGCAATTTCTTGTTTCAAGGTATCGATATGACAGCGAAAACACCCACCATTCCTACTTTCTCTATCCCTGTAACGGCAACGGTTGAGTCGCTTAACCCTCATTATACGCCTGAGAAGAAAAAGGAAGTAATTGCTGAAATTAAGCAGTTGTTAAAAGAGCAAGATGCGGTATTGGTGGCTCACTATTATGTCGAAGAAGATTTACAACGCTTGGCTGAAGAGACGGGGGGTTATGTATCTGATTCTTTAGATATGGCAAAGTTTGGTAATGAGCATCCTGCTAAGACCTTGATTGTGGCGGGTGTTCGTTTTATGGGGCAGACGGCTAAAATTCTTACACCTGAAAAGCGGGTATTGATGCCAACATTAGATGCTGAATGTTCCTTAGATTTAAGCTGTCCGATTGAAGAGTTTGCACCTTTTTGTGACAGTTATCCTGACCATACGGTTGTCGTGTACGCAAATACCAGTGCCGAGGTAAAAGCACGTGCAGATTATGTGGTGACATCGAGTATCGCAGTTGATTTGGTAACATGGTTAGGCAAGCAAGGTAAGAAGGTATTGTGGGCACCTGATAAGCATCTTGGTCATTATATTGAGCAGGTGACGGGGGTGGATATGGTACGTTGGCAAGGTAGTTGTATTGTGCATGAGGAGTTTAAGACGCGCTCATTAGGCGAACTAACCGAGAAATATCCCGATGCAGCAGTCTTGGTGCATCCTGAATCACCACAGGAGATGATTGCTTTAGCTGATGCGGTTGGTTCTACTACGCAGATCATTAAAGCAGCACAGACTTTACCAAATAAGCAATTTATCGTTGCAACTGATAAAGGCATTTTCTATAAAATGAAACAAGCGGCACCTGATAAGGAATTTATTGCCGCACCAACACATGGCGAAGGTGCAACTTGTACAAGCTGTGCGCATTGTCCTTGGATGGCGATGAATGGATTACATAATTTATTGCATGTACTAAAAACAGGCGAGAATGAAATTTTTGTAGAGGAAGATGTGCGAGTAAAGGCGTTGCAGTCAACTCAGAGAATGTTAGATTTTGCACGGGATCATTTGTAAGTGGTATAAAAAGGAGTGAAAGATTTATCTTTTCTCATGCCATAGGCGAGGCGGATGTTTGCTATGTCGTTTGGTTCGCCTCGCTTATCAGCATCGGCGGTATAATAAGATAAATCTTACATTCCACTCCCTTTGCAATCTAAGAAATGAGTACAAATACAACTTCCCAGTCTCATTCTTAAGTACAGTTTAAGTTAAGACAATTTACCATGACATTGCTTGTACTTTTTACCTGATCCACAAGGACAAGGCTCATTACGCCCTACTTTCTTTTTGATATGCCTAAATGGTTTCATTGCCTGAGGATTTAATTCTGGCTCTTCTTCCGCCATTAAGCTTCTCACGCTTTCGTGCAGGTATTCCATTTCTTCTGAGTGCAGTTGGTTTGCTTCAAATTTATCAACTTCTTCGGGCATGGTTATTTCTAAACGTGCTAAATAAGTCACGACATCATATTTTATATTGCTGAGTAATTCTTCAAACAGCTCAAAGGCTTCACGTTTAAACTCTTGCTTCGGATTTTTCTGTGCGTAGCCACGTAGTGCAACGGCTTGACGTAGATAATCAATGGCTGCTAGATGCTCTTTCCACTGCGTATCAAGTACGTGTAGCATAACATCACGCTCTAAACGACGCATACTCTCGGAGCTAATTAAGTCTTCTTTTGCTTTTAAAGAGGAGACAAGCTCTTTGTTGATGTACTCGATTAGGGTGTCTTCATAAAGATTATCGTCTGCATCTAATAAGGCTTGTACATTAATATCTAAGGCAAGTTCTTCTTTGAGCGCTTTGCTTAGACCTTCAGTATCCCATTGTTCATCAAGGCTTCCTGCGGGGATGTATTTTCTAACGAGACTTTCAACCACATCTTCTATTAGTGCTTTAATAGTTTCGCTAACATCCTTGGCTTCAAGTAGCTCGGTGCGTTGCTCATAAATCACTTTACGCTGATCGTTGGCAACATCATCGTATTCGAGTAAGTTTTTACGAATATCGAAGTTGTGTCCTT
>JALVDG010000304.1 GCA_027009095.1 Thiotrichaceae bacterium | reverse complement strand
GTGAAGGAGTCATTCTATGCAATATCAGCAGAGCGAAAAATAAAACATATGGGCGTTGCTGCTATATTGAGTGCTGCACGAGATCATCTGTTTATGGAGAAGATCTCGGTGCGAGATATTTTATAGTCAGATTATATTGTTAATATTTTTAAAAGAGTACAATTTAACGCTATTACATATTTTTTCTATGACTGAAGCCACTGTTCTTTTGTTCGTTCCTATTTTAGGTGGTTTACGGTACAGATGATGCTTGTCTTTAATTTATTAGCGTAAAAAGTGAGCTTATAAATGAAACTTTACTATTCCACCACCTCACCTTATTCTCGAAAAGTTCGTCTTTTTACCAGAGAAAGCAAGCTTGATTCACAGATTGAGGAGATCATTGTCAACCCCTTTTCTGATGATAAAGACGAGTTAGTTCAAGTAAACCCTTTAGGGAAGATACCCACTTTGGTACTCGCTAATGGCAAAGCCTTGTACGACAGCCCTGTTATATGCGCCTACCTCAATAGTTTATTAGATCATTCTAACTTAATCCCCACGACACAATATTTAGATGTTTTACGTTGGCAAGCGATGACAGACGGATTAACCGATGCTACATATAATATTGCCATTGAGCGGCGCACAAGACCCAAGGAAGAGCAGTCGCCTAAATGGATTTCGAACTGGTCTACAGAAATTCAGCGGACACTTGAGCACATAGAAACGCGACTTGAAGAACTAGATTCCGATATTACTTTAGCTCATTTATCTTTAGCTTCTGCTGTTTCATACCTTGAACTTCGCTTACCTGAAGCGCTTTATAAATCGGAGAATCCCAAAGTAATCGCCTACCCCAAAATAATGAGTTGGTATGAAAATTTCAAAACCAGACCTTCGATGCTAGACACTCAGTTACATGATTTATAGTGTTCACTTATCAAGTCCTGATAAATCATAAATTTGAAAATTTTCAATCTCTGTTGTTTAGCTGCTGTGCATGGGACTCAACATGTTCTACCGACTATTATCGTCCTGCGTAGAGGTTAAAAATATTATCCTTACTATGAAATAAGTATTGTCTTTGTTAAGATATTGCCCAGAGTTGACTGGGCAATCGCGCTTTTGCTGTTTCGACAGTATAAAGGGAGGAAAGTCCGGGCTCCATAGGGTAGAACGCCAGATAACGTCTGGGCAGTGTGAACTGACGGCAAGTGCAGCAGAGAGAAGACCGCCTTCACCTAATTTCGCAGAAGCTAGGTGAGAGGTAAGGGTGAAAGGGTGCGGTAAGAGCGCACCGCGCAACTGGTAACAGTTTGTGGCAAGGTAAACCCCGTTCGGAGCAAGATCAAATAGGGATACATATAGCGTGACCCGCGTTGTATCCGGGTAGATCGCTTGAGATATATGGTGACATATTATCCAGATGAATGATTGTCTAAGACAGAACCCGGCTTATAGGTCAACTCTACTCATTACTCTCTTTTTGCTAAGCCCTAAAGGGGTTTTTGTGATTTGAATTTTGTCTAAATATCTATCTGATATTGGTGTTTTTATTTTTCGATAATATCCTATCAATTGATTAATTTATTCCCGTTTTCTGGTTAAATTAATATCACTTTATCGTTTTCTTTAACTTAAAGTGATTTATTAAGTTTTATTTGTAATCCATTCTTTTTATTAATCATAATATTCTATTTTAAATTTTTTTCTTTTAGTCTTTTATCTAAGTGTTTGTCTTGTTTAGAAAATCAGCCTTTCTATGGTGTAGACCTGTGGGGGTTAGAAGACTATAATTCCATAAAAGTGGTGAATTGTGGGAGGAAGTGTTTTTTCTCATTTTAAACAATAGACAGTTAAAGATTTTCTGGAATGTTTCGTGGTATTTCTAATTTAAATATCGATGCTAAAGGGCGGATTGCTATTCCCTCAAGGTATCGTGATGAAATAACCACAAATTCATTAGGTCAGATGGTTGTTACTGTCGATCATATGGATCGTTGTTTGTTGTTATACCCGATGGATGAATGGGTGAAAATAGAGCAAGTATTGATGGGCTTGCCTAATATGAATCGAAGCGTTCGAAATATGCAGCGCTTAGTTTTAGGTCATGCTTCTGAGGTTAATTTAGACAGCCAGGGGCGTGTGCGTTTATCTCCACCATTAAGAGAATACGCTAACTTAGATAAAAAATCGGTTCTTGTAGGTCAGGCAAAAAAGTTTGAGTTGTGGGACGCAAAAATCTGGAATGAGCAGAGAGATATATGGTTATCTGAGGCTCAAGAAAACTTGGAAACAGACGATGTTTTGAGTCAGATTTCATTATAAGTTTGTATTGAGTGCTAGATATGAATGATTCGGAGTCATTAGATTTTCAGCATCAGAGTGTTTTATTGAAGGAAGCTGTTGAAGCTTTGGCGATTAAAACGGATGGGTTTTATATTGATGCAACCTTCGGTCGTGGTGGTCATTCGAGTTTAATTCTTGAAAGTTTAAGTGATATTGGACGTTTGCTAGTAATAGATAAAGACCCCGAAGCAATTGCCCATGCTAAAGAGAAATATGCTAATGATGAGAGAGTATTAATTTGGCAAGGCTCATTTAAAGACTTTCCCGATGCCTTGGAAGATTTAGGTGTTGAACAACAAATTGATGGTTTACTGCTTGATCTTGGCGTGTCATCTCCTCAGTTGGATGATGCTTCGCGAGGTTTTAGTTTTCAGCGTGATGGTGCGTTGGATATGCGCATGAATCCTGATGAAGGGCAAAGCGCGGCAGAATGGTTGGCTAAAGCAGATGGCTTGGAAATAGCGAATGTGTTGTGGAAGTATGGTGATGAGCGTTTTTCAAAGAGAATTGCACGAGCAATTTTAAAAGAAAGAGAAATATCACCTATTGACACGACATTGAGGTTGGCGAGTGTAATTGCAGGTGCAATTCCCAAAGCTAAACAGAAAAAAGGCAAAAACCCAGCGACTAAAAGCTTTCAGGCTATCCGTATCTTTATTAATAAAGAGTTGGATGATCTGGATGTTTGTTTGCAAAGATCAATTGATACGTTAAGAAAAAATGGTCGTATAGCCGTTATTAGTTTTCACTCTTTAGAGGATCGAATGGTAAAACGATTTTTTAAAGATAAATCGAGCAAGCCAAAATTACCACGTGGATTTCCTGTAATGGATGAGCAGTTTAAAGTCGATTTGAAGATAATTGGCAAGCCGATTAGAGCTTCGAAACAAGAAATTGAAGTAAATGCACGATCACGTAGTGCGATTATGAGAATTGGAGAAAAGCTAGCTTGAAATCAGAGAGCAACAAAGAGGCGACAAAGTGGCAATTAGTTTTTTTGCTGTTGTTATTTTTGTCGGTGATATTTGTTGCAATTATAGTTGTGATGCATCGGCATGAGGCGCGTGCTTTGTTTGTAGAGTCTCAAAAGCTAGAAAAGCAACATAATATTCTTATTGCTCATTGGAGTCGTTTAAAGCTAGAGCAAGGTGTGGTGCTTAATGAAATTTATGTTGAGAGAAAAGCAAGGCAAGATTTGGGTATGTCGATTCCCAAAGCGAAAGATATAAGGGTGGTGTTGGAATAATGCGGACGGTAAGAGCATCAAATAAACTACCTCCTGTATATAGGGGGCGACGTTTAGTGTTACTTATTGTATTGCTATTCTTGATTGGCGTGCTGTTATTGCGTGCGGGTTATCTTGAGATATTTCAGCAGCAATGGCTACAAAAACAAGCTGATAAACGTCAAATGAGGGAGGTTGTTATTCCTCCGTATCGAGGGATGATTGTCGATCGCAATGAGGAGTCATTGGCTATTAGTTCTCCTGTAGAGTCGGTCTGGTGTAACCCTAGGAAATTATTCAAGGTGCGTAATGCGCTTGTAAAGGGAAGCAAAAGTATTGACGAGGCTACGTCCGCATTAGCTAAGACGCGTTTGGACGATATTGACATTAGCTTACAAAAGCTAGCTAAGTTACTTGGAATGGAATTTTCAAAGCTTCAGGAAAAACTGCAAAAAAACAAAAGAAAGCGGTTTATCTATCTGGCTAGACAAATATCACCAGAGGTCTCGGATGATATTGCTAATTTGAATTTGTCTGCTATTAGCAGTACTTCAGAGTATAGACGCTTCTATCCTATGGGCGAAGCATTGTCGCATGTTATTGGATTCACCAACATTGACGATAAAGGCGTAGAGGGAATAGAACGTTCAATGAATCGAGAACTGGCAGGTATCTCAGGTAAAAAGAGAGTTGTGCGAGATGGTCGTGGGCGACTTATTGAAAATATAGAGCAAATTAAAGAAATGGTACCAGGTAAGCAGGTATCTTTAAGCATTGATAAACGCATTCAGTTTCAGGCTTATAAGGAGCTGAAGGGTCAGGTTTACCAAATGAATGCAAAAGCAGGTTCGATCGTAGTGCTTGATATTCACAGCGGTGAGATTTTAGCAATGGCAAATATGCCAGGTTTTAATCCCAATGTAAGAAGTGATTTGAAGCCCTATAAATACCGTAATCGTGCCGTTATGGATGCCTTTGAGCCAGGTTCGACAATTAAGCCTTTAACAATTGCTGCCGCATTGGAAGATAGAGCTATTGGGGCAGATGTGATGATTGATACTTCGCCTGGTTACATCAATATAGGCAAAACAGTTATTAGAGATCCTCGCAATTATGGTTCGATAACCCTTGATAGAATATTAGCCAAGTCGAGTAATGTAGGGGCGAGTAAAGTAGCCTTACTTATGAAGCCAAGTGGACAGTGGAAATTTCTGAGTCGAGTAGGTTTGGGACGTAGACCTAACGCAGGTTTCCCTAATGAAGCGCAAGGAAAATTAACGTATTACGATAAATGGGGGCGTGTAGATCGTGCCTCCTTAGGGTATGGATATGGTATTTCTGTTAGTTTATTACAATTAGCACACGCTTATAGTGTGTTTGGTACGGGAGGAGTGCTTTATCCTCCAACTATTATAAAAAGAACCGAGAAAGTAAGCGGTCAGCGAGTGATGAAAGAAGAAAATGCAAATGCCGTCTTGAGAATGTTAGGCGCAGTTGTTCAAGATAAAGCAACAGGGAAAAGAGCAAAGATTGATGGTTATAAGGTAGCAGGTAAAACAGGTACTGCGTATAAATTTATTAACAAAAAATATCGAAAAGACAGAAAGATAGTTAGTTTTATTGGGTTAGCACCCGCTTCAAAGCCTCGCTTGGTTGTCGCTGTGATGATTAATGAGCCGAGGGTAGAGAGAGCTTCAGGTGGACGTCTAGCAGCACCTATTTTTTCTAAAGTAATGGCAAGTGCCTTACGAATTTTAGATATACCGCCTGATAATTTACCCGTCGCAAAACAAACGCGTCAATTAGTAGGTAGGGGGGCAACATAGAATATGAAGGCGTTTTCCTTATCAAGCTTGTTAAAAAATATCAGTGGTGTGTCGGAAGATATACCAACTGATATTTTTGTCACTGGGTTTAGTTTAGATAGTCGTGATATAACGGACGGTATGTTATTTGTTGCGTTAAAGGGTACTCAAGCGCATGGCTTGGAGTATGCAATAAAAGCACAAGAGCAAGGTGCGATTGCAGTTATATGGGAGTCAGAAAATAGTCATCATACTGTGAACCTTGCTAAAAAATTGTCGATACCTGTAATAGAGATTCATCAGTTATCAAAACAGCTAGGTGCAATAGCCAAGAATTTTTATGGTAACTTAGGTGATGCTAGAGGACTTCAGTCTAACTATGGTTTGAAGTTGGTTGGAATAACGGGAACGGATGGAAAAACAACCGTGAGCCATTTTTTTGCTCAGGCAATGAATGCTTTAGCAAAGAAAACAGCAGTGGTAGGAACACTTGGTACAGGTATGCCTGATAAGCTAAAACCATCAACGCATACAACACCCGATGTTTTAACGGTACATAAGACATTGCATGACATAGCAAAGGAAGGTATTGACTACGTTGCAATGGAAGTTTCATCGCATGCTTTAGACCAAGAGCGTGTGAATGGTGTCGCCTTTGATGTGGCTATATTAACAAACTTAATGCGTGATCACTTAGATTATCACGGCACGATTGAAGCCTATGGGGCTGCTAAGACGAAGCTGTTTTTGCGCCCAGAGCTAAAAACAGCTGTTTTAAATAAGGATGATAGTTTTAGTCAGAAAATAGAGCGTGAATTAGTAGTAAATAATAAGCAGTTAAAGACAATTGTTTACCGTGTTTCGCAAAAGCAAACGGCTAATAGTAATGAGTTAGTTGCCTATGATGCGCGTTTTACACTCAATGGAATTGAAGCACAGGTTTCATTTGCTAACCAGCATGGTGTGATTAAAGCACCTGTTTTAGGCAAGTTTAACCTCAGTAATTTATTAGCAACACTGGCGGCAATGTTAGCCTTGGGTGTTCCTTTCCCTGATGCGGTGGCGAGTTTATCAAAGGTAAGCACTGTTCCAGGACGTATGGAACGAGTCAATGCAGATGGATTTTTGGTTGTTGTCGATTATGCACATACGCCAGGTGCTTTGGAATCAGTATTAAGTGCGCTGCGTGGGCATACAGAGCAACGTGTGATTTGTGTGTTTGGCTGTGGCGGTGATCGTGATCGTGGTAAACGTCCACTGATGGCAAAAATTGCAGAAAAGGCAGCGGATGTGGTGATTGTGACAGATGATAATCCTCGCACTGAAAACCCAGAGTCAATTATGGCAGAAATTGTGGCTGGTTTTCATCAGACGGATCAAGTCATCATTGAACATGATAGAGCAAAAGCAATTCGACTTGCGCTACAGCAAGCTGAAAAAGGTGATGTTGTGTTGATAGCAGGAAAAGGTCACGAACAGGTGCAGATATTGGCGGATACAACAGAAGCCTTTGACGATCGTCAGCAAGCAGCTCAAGCCTTGCAGGAGTTAGCGGCATGACGTGGTTGAAACTATCTGACATTGCGAAGATGACATCAGGTGTACTGCATGGAGAAGATTGTTTTGTAAATTCGGTTTCTACAGACTCGCGAACCGTAGAAATAGATCAGCTATTTATCGCTTTAGCAGGAGAGCGTTTTGATGCGCACGATTTCGTGCCAGATATTGTAGATAAAGCAGCCGCTGCATTTGTGCATAAAAAAATAGACTGCGACTTACCTCAAGTAGTGGTCGACGATACGCTACAGGCGCTTGGCATGTTTGCCAAAGAATGGCGTAAGACATTTATTAAGCCCGTAATTGGCTTAACAGGTAGTAACGGTAAAACCACAGTTAAGGAGATGTTGGCTGCCATTCTTGCTTGCAAAGGTGAGGTAATGGCAACGTTTGGTAATCTTAATAATGATATTGGCTTGCCTTTAACCCTATTAAGATTACGTGATCACCACGACTATGCCGTCATAGAAATGGGTGCCAATCATTTTGGTGAAATTAATTATCTCAGTGATATTACACAGCCAGATATAGCTATTTTAAATAATGCAGGTGCAGCACATCTAGAAGGTTTTGGTGATGTTAAAGGTGTTTCCCGTGCTAAGGCAGAGATTTTTAATGGTCTGTCTACAGATGGAGTAGCAGTCATTAATCTTGATGATAAATATGCTGACTATTGGCTCTCTTGTAATAAAAATAGAAAAATCGTTAGCTTTGGCTTTGATAATAAAGCAGATGTTAAAGGTAAGGTTACTCATGAAGGCTTGTTGATTGAGACATCAGGAGAGCCGATGTTAGTAAAGCTAGCGTTGCAAGGACAACATAATGCTATGAATGCACTGGCTGCAAGTGCGGCAGCTATTTCAGTTGGCGTAAGCTTAAATGAAATTAAACAAGGCTTGGAAGGTTTGCAGGCAGTAAAAGGTCGCTTAGCTCCTTTGGATGGCATAAATGGCATACAAATAATTGACGATACTTACAATGCAAACCCTGACTCTGCACGGGTAGCTATTGATGTATTAGCAGAAAAAGAAAAAGGTAAACGAGTACTAGTATTAGGTGATATGGGCGAATTGGGCGATAACGTAGAACAGTTGCATGCAGATATGGGTCTGTATGCTAAATCTCAAGGAGTAGATGCGCTCTACTGTTTGGGTAATTACAGTCAGCAAGCCTGTCATAAATTTGGTGAACAATCATATAGCTTTGAGGAATTAGATCCTTTATTAAAGCAATTAAAACAGGAAATAGAGAAAGGCATGACAGTGCTAGTAAAAGGTTCGAGATCAATGAAAATGGAGCGTGTCGTTGATGCGCTAATAAGTGAAGAGTTTGCTAGTACAGAGGTAGCTAAATGTTAGTTGCACTGTTTGAGCTGTTATCAGAAAACTATAGTTTTTTTAATGTTTTTCAATATCTTACTTTGCGAGCTATATTGGGGGCTTTGACCGCGTTAGGTATTTCAATGGTCTTTGGTCCTCTGATGATTCGCAAATTGACCAAATTGAAAATAGGGCAAAGTATTCGCGACGATGGACCACAAACTCATTTGGTGAAAGCAGGAACGCCAACAATGGGTGGGGCGCTGATTTTGCTATCAATTGCTATCTCAACATTATTATGGGGCGACTTAAGCAACCATTATGTCTGGCTTGTACTGTTTGTCACACTAGGCTCAGGCTTAGTTGGTGGGATAGATGATTATATTAAGTTGAAGTACAGCAATAGTAAGGGCTTATCTGCTAAATGGAAATATCTAAGCCTATCGCTTATTGCGTTTATTGCAGCAACAATCTTATTTGCAACGGCAAATAGTGCGGTAGAAACCACTTTTTATTTTCCTGTCTTTAAAGACTGGTTTTGGCAAATGGGCTGGTTATTTATCCCTTGGGCTTACCTAGTTATTGTCGGTAGTAGTAATGCGGTTAACTTAACAGATGGTTTAGATGGCTTAGCTATTATGCCAACAATTATGGTGGCAGCAGCATTGGGTATCTTTTCTTACCTCACGGGAAACATAAAATTTGCCAGTTATTTAGGTATTCCTTATGTGCATGATGTGGGCGAGATAGCGATTTTTTGCGGCACGATATTCGGTGCAGGTTTAGGCTTTTTATGGTTCAACACCTATCCAGCACAAGTCTTTATGGGTGATGTTGGCGCATTAGCATTAGGTGCTGCTTTAGGCGTGGTTGCAGTGGTGATTCGCCAAGAAATCGTCCTAGCGATTATGGGAGGTGTTT
>JALVDG010000303.1 GCA_027009095.1 Thiotrichaceae bacterium | reverse complement strand
AGGGCGTGTCGATATGTTTGGCATGCGCCTAATGGAAATTTTTGAAGCAATTCCCGTGCTATTTTTACTGCTTACCATCATCGCCTTCTTTGGGCGTAGTATCTATTTGATGATGATTGTCATCGGCATTACAGGCTGGTCGGGTTATGCTCGATATGTGCGTGCGGAATTTTTAAAACTGCGTAAGCAAGACTATGTTCAAGCAGCCATTGCCAGTGGTTTGCCATTACAATCAATCTTATTCCGACATATTTTACCCAATGGCATCGCACCTTTATTAGTCGCGATTAGCTTTGGTGTTGCCTCGGCAATTTTGACCGAAGCAACCCTGAGCTTTTTAGGACTAGGTCCTGTCGATGTCCCTTCATGGGGGCAAATGCTGAATCAAGCGGTAAAATCATCAACCTTTAATTGGTGGATGGCAGCCTTCCCAGGTGGGGCAATTTTCTTAACCGTATTTGCCTATAATTTAATGGGCGAGGCACTGCGAGACGCTATCGACCCGCAGCTTACAGGACGGTTGGGGAGCTAATGAATGAGCAATAAAAACAATAAAATACCGCTATTAAATGTTAAAAACCTCTACACACACCTGCGAGCAGGAAAAAACACGGTTAAAGCCGTTGATGGTGTCAGCTTTAGTCTGAATAAAGGGGAAACATTTTGCCTCGTAGGTGAGTCGGGTAGTGGAAAATCAATCTGTGCATTATCTATAATTCAGTTATTACCTGCTGGCATATCATCGCATCCACAAGGAGAAATATTCTATCATTGGCGGGATGATAATAATGACTATCGAAAGGTCAATACACTTGAGCTGGAAGATGATGATCTAAGACAAATTCGTGGTGCGCGTATTGCGATGATCTTCCAAGAGCCGATGACATCGCTTAACCCCGTTTTTACCATCGGTGAACAGATTATAGAAGCACTGCAATTACATCATCCCGATTTATCAGATGCAGATGCTAAAAAACAAGCCATAGAAGCCTTAAAAGAAGTACAAATACCCAAAGCCAGTACACGTTTTGATAACTATCCACATCAACTATCAGGCGGACAACGTCAACGCGTGATGATTGCTATGGCGCTTGTTTGTAAGCCCGATTTACTGATAGCCGACGAGCCAACCACCGCTTTAGATGTCACCGTTCAGGCAGAAATATTACGTCTAATGAAAGACCTGCAGAAGCGTAATGGCATGGCGATTTTATTTATCACCCATGATTTTGGTGTCGTGGCACAAATGGCGCACAAAGTGGGTGTCATGAAACAAGGTAAGTTGGTAGAGACAGGTAACAGTGAGGAATTATTGCATCATCCGCAACATCCCTACACACAAAAATTATTAGCCGCGATACCCGAAAACTTAGCAAAACCAATAAAAACAAATCCTGAAAGTTTAAAAAATCAAGAAAATTTAGTCGTCGTAAAGAAACTTAAAGTGTGGTTTCCCATAAAAAAAGGCTTATTGAAACGCGTTGTTGACCATGTAAAAGCTGTCGATGATATTGACCTAAATATCAAAAAAGGCTCAATTATGTCCTTAGTAGGCGAGTCAGGTTGTGGCAAAACAACGCTAGGACGCGCGATTTTACAGCTAGAAAAAGTCACATCAGGCAGTGTAAAGATCAATAATAAAGAGCTAGTTGGCTTAACAGCAAAAGAGCTAAGACCACTACGTCCACACATGCAGATAGCATTTCAAGACCCACAATCATCGCTCAATCCACGTTTACAAATAATGACCACACTGGTAGAGCCAATGGCTGTGCATGGTATCGGCGAAAATAAAGAAGACCGTATAGAACGTGCGGCACAAATCTTAGAACAAGTACACCTAAGTCGTGATTACCTCTGGCGTTATCCACACGAATTTTCAGGCGGGCAACGTCAACGTATTGGACTAGCACGAGCCTTAGTTGTAAACCCCGAATTTATTGTCTGTGATGAAATTACCAGCGCCTTAGATGTATCCGTACAAGCCGAAGTTCTACAGCTCCTCCTCGAAATACGCCAGAAAAAAGACCTCACCTTATTATTTATCACCCACAATATTTCTGTTGTGGAATACCTAAGTGATGAAACAGTTGTGATGAAAGCAGGTAAAATTATTGAGCAAGGTCTAACAGCCGATGTCTGTGGAAATCCACAAAAAGCGTATACACAGAAATTATTGGAAGCTGTACCGCGTTTAGTTCTATAAACCTTGAGCAATGATGCTCTAGAAAAAATGGATGTAACTACTCAGCTTGTACTCTATGCAGTTACTGACTGATGTTACGCAATATAGAAAAATATTACCTATTTTTCCCTCCGCCCGATGCGTTAGCGAGGCGGAGCAAAAACTCCCATTCTAACCGCGCCGAGCATTTACCCGAGAGAATGGATCAGCAGTG
>JALVDG010000302.1 GCA_027009095.1 Thiotrichaceae bacterium | reverse complement strand
GTTGAGAACGCTTTTTCGTAACCAGATTGAATGGCTAACTGAGGAGTTAATCCACTACGTAGTTCTTCTTTAATTCGTTCATAGATCAATACATTTGCATCAACAGCCATACCTACCGTTAGTACAATTCCTGCGATGCCAGGAAGTGTTAATGTTGCTTGCAACATAGATAAAGCAGCGACAATCAGTACAAGATTTAGTGTGAGAGCAATATTAGCAACTAAGCCAAATACACGGTAATAAACAGCCATAAAGATAAGTACAAGAATGAAACCAATCATGACAGAGTATTTACCCGCTTCGATATTATCAGCACCTAAGCTGGGACCAATGGTGCGCTCTTCCACAATATAAACAGGCGCAGCTAACGCACCTGCTCGAAGTAATAAAGCTAGGTTGTGCGACTCTTGAGGAGAATCTAACCCCGTAATTTGGAAGCGTTTACTCAACTGTTCTTGAATACGTGCTACATTGATAACTTCTTGAGTTTTCTTTGTTTTCTTGCTGATTGTGCCATCAGGAAGTTTAGTAACATCTGTTTTATTTTCAATGAATACTACGGCCATTAATTTCTGGACATTTTTACCAGTCTCTCTCGCAAATATATTTGCACCTTTGCCATCGAGAGTAATGCTAACAGCAGGGCGTTGGTCTTGATCAAAAATAGCTGCTGCACCTGTAATATAATCGCCCGTTAACATAACCTTTCTTTTAAGTAAGATAGGGTTGCCATTGCGTTCTATAAAGAGCTTATCACCAACAGGAACTCTGCCTGAAGCTTGAGCTTGGTAAGGATCATTTTCCTCATCAACCATGCGGAACTCTAAGGTTGCTGTTGCTCCTAGTATTTTTTTAGCTTCACTTGGATCTTGTACTCCAGGTAGCTCAACAACAATTCTTTCTAGCCCTTGTTGTTGAATAATAGGTTCGCTTACGCCAAGCTCGTTAACACGATTACGTAACGTAGTAATATTTTGTTGCAGAGCAAAACGTTTGGTATTTTTGATATTAATATCAGTAAGTTTTACTGATAGTGCGACACCTTTATCGCCAGGAATTTCTTTAAATTCCAGTAGTGTATTGTATTCTCGGTTTAGGGCTTTTAGTGCCTTAGCACGAAGTTCTTCTGTTTTGAATTTAATCGTTAAGGTATCGCCATTACGTATAACACCTAAATATCGTAATTCTTTATCACGTAAAAAACTACCTAGTTCAGAGTTATAGCGTTGTAATGCTTTATCGATAGCGGTTTTCATATCGACTTCCATCAGGAAGTGGACACCACCACGTAAATCAAGCCCTAAGTACATCGGTAACGCACTAATAGACTTCAACCAACCAGGTGTCGTAGGAGCGAGTGTTAATGCGGTTACGTATTTTTTTCCTAACGTCGCTTTTATAAGATCGACAGAGGCAAATTGATCATCTGTATTATCAAAACGAATCGTTAATTTTTTATCAGAAGATTCTAAGTTTTTAACAGGTATTTTTGCCTCAGTTAGCGCTTTTTGAATTTTATCTAGCTCTTTACCGTCAAACTTGTTTTTTCCATCCATTGTGATTTGCAAAGAAGGATCGGATGGATAAAGATTAGGTAGCGCATAAAGTATGCCAATCACAGTAACTGCTATAATAAGCAAGTACTTCCAGAGTGGATATCGATTCATTGATATAGTCCCATTTTATAACCTAAGCAACATAACAATATAAACAGCATTATTATGATGTTTTTTTAGGCATTATATTTATTATTTGTATTGATTTTAAATTCTATAAGTTTTTTACAGTACCTTTGGGCATAACAGAACCTACTGCATGGCGTTGTATGGTGATTATTGTATTTTCAGCAACTTTTAACTGAACAAAATTATCATCCATTTTATGTATTTTGCCTAAAATACCACTAGCTGTTGCTATTTCATCTCCCTTACGCAGTCCATCAAGTAATGCTTGATGTTCTTTGGCTTTTTTTGTTTGTGGGCGAATAATCATAAAATACATGATGGCGAAGAAAATACCGATCATCATGAGTAATTGGAACATGTCCCCACCTTGTTGTGCTGCTTGTCCGCCTTCTGCCATTGCATCTGAAATGAAAAAGTTCACGATGTTTCTCCAGTTTTTAATAAATTCTAAAAAAGTATTGTGATTTGATTTAGTGCATCGCCAACTAATTGCGCATTTTACTAGCAAGGGCACAATTATGCACTTTACTAAGCCGTATCCCAAGAAAAACTAATCACTTGTTGTATATGATCTTTATTAAACTTACACATTAATAGGCGATCAATACCTATTGCGACTCCAGAAGTAAACGGCATTCCATGTTTCATTGCTGCTAAAAAACGCGTGTCCTCAGGAACTAACGGCTGTTGGCGCCGTTTTCTTTGTTGTAATTCA
>JALVDG010000301.1 GCA_027009095.1 Thiotrichaceae bacterium | reverse complement strand
GTCGTAATAAGGCATCGACGCTTGGCTTGCGCCCTCTAAAAGCAATAAAAGACTCCATGGCAGGACGTGAACCGCCTTTCGTAAGAATCTCTGCTAAGAAATCTTGACTCACCTCTGGGTTAAACACGCCCTCTTCTTCAAAACGTGCAAAAGCATCGGATGACAAGACTTCTGCCCACTTATAACTGTAATAACCTGCGGCATAGCCACCTGCAAAGATATGTGAGAAACTATTTTGAAAACGGTTAAAGTCTGGAGCTTTCACTACGGCAACCTTAGCTCTTACCTCGTCAAGAATAGCTTGAATTTGCTGGGATGATTTAATGCGAGTATCTTGATGAATTTTTATATCAAATATCGAAAATTCTAACTGCCGCACCATTCCCATTGCTGATTGAAAGTGCCTTGCTGCTTGCATCTTATTAAACAGATCATCGGGTAGCTTTTCGCCTGTATCGTAATGTGCCGCAAACATATCTAAGGTTTCACGTTGCCAACACCAGTTTTCCATAAATTGACTCGGTAGCTCTACTGCATCCCACTCCACACCGTTGATGCCCGACACATCTAAATAGTCAACTTGCGTTAACATATGGTGTAAACCATGCCCGAACTCATGAAATAAAGTAACCACTTCATTATGCGTTAGTAGCGCAGGCTTATCGCCACTTGCAGGAGCTGAGTTACAAATTATATAAGCGACAGGTATTTGTAAGCCATCACTTTTCTTAAAACGACCACAATAATCATCCATCCATGCTCCACCTTGCTTATGTTGACGCGCGTAAAGATCAAAATAAAATTGTGCTTGCAGCTCCCCTTTTGCATTAAATATTTCATAAAAACGCACATCGTCATGCCATGTATCAACACCTTGTTTTTGCTTGATATTAACCCTATAAAGCTTTTCAACTAACGCAAATAAACCTTTTATTACCTGCTCAACGGGGAAATAAGGCTTGAGATCTTCTTCGCTAAAATCAAAACGTTGCAATTTTAATTTTTCACTCACATAAGCCACATCCCATGCTTGCAAGTCATTAATACTACATGCTTGTTTGGCGAAATCGGCTAGCTCTTGCATTTCTTTTACCGCAAATGGGTGGGATTTTTCTGCGAGTTGATCTAAAAAACCAAGCACTTCTTCTGCTGACTCTGCCATTTTTTTATCTAAAGAGAGCGCAGTAAAATTTTCAAAACCTAATAATTTAGCCTTTTCTTGACGTAGCTGTAGGATGTCTTCTATTAGTTCGCTGTTATCAAACTCAGGGTTTGCCCCATTTTTTGCGGCTCTTGTGACAAAGGCTCGATACACTTCTTCACGCAAATCACGATTATCAGCGTAGGTCATTATGGCAATATAGGAGGGAAATTCTAAGCTGATAAGATAGCCTTCCAAGTTACGCTGCTCGGCAGCCTGCTTCATCATATCTAAAGCAGAATCAGGCAAGCCTTGCAGACTGTTTTTACTTTCTAAGTGTTTCGTCCATGCGTTTGTTGCATCTAATACATTATCTGCATATGCAGCACTTAGTTCTGACAATTTCTTATTAATTTCACGAAATAAATGCTGCTTCTTTCTTGACAAACTCACACCTGATAAATGAAAGTTCTTTAAAGCGTTTGCTATTGCCGTGTTTTGCGCTTCATCTAAACCCAACTCATCTTTACGATCTTGAATAGATTGCATCGCTTTAAATAAGGCTTGATCTTGCCCCATAGCGGTATGGTAATCACTAAGGAGAGGTAAGCAGGCATTATAGGCATCGCGTAATTCAGGCGTATTGACTACACTATTCATATGGCTAACAGGAGACCATAATTTTTGCAGTTCATTATCAGCAATTGAAAGAGGATGGATTAGATTATCCCAAGTGTGGTCAGAACCTGAGTCAAGGAGAGACTTACTTAATTGTTTGTTTTTCTTGATAAGTTGTTCAATAGATTTTTGGATACTACTCGGGTCAACTTTGGAAAATTCAGGAAGGTTGTTTATCATGATATTAAAAGCTACTACTGAAAAATAATCATAATAACCTGTTTTTATAAAATAAACTTCTATTGCTATCTATGCAGACACAAAAAAGCGGGCTTAATTGCCCGCTTATATTGCTTGTTTACACTATCTAAATAAGTTTACTCAGTAATAGTAACTTTTACCGTTGCCGTTTTATAGCCACCTTGACCATCAGAGATAGTATAGCTAAAGGTATCTTCTCCAACAAAATCTTGCTTAGGAATATAAGTAATCATTTTTTTATCATCCCTTATCACAGCTGTACCGCCTTCTGTTGTTGGGCTTGTTACACTTTCAACTAGTAAAGCATCATTTCCAGTGTCATTTGCTAGAACATCACAAGCTATACCCGCGGCATTCTTAGCCCCAGTGCAAGCATCATC
>JALVDG010000300.1 GCA_027009095.1 Thiotrichaceae bacterium | reverse complement strand
ATGCCACAATAATCCTCGTCATGTTCCCGACGAAGTAACTGATCTACCTCCTGAATGAAATGCTCAACTTCATCTATAGTAACCGTTTTCCTTGGTGGAGTTTCTCCTACGGCATACACAAACCAACTAGATTCTTTATTTTTTAGAACTTGCTGCCATAATGCATCTAATTGTGACCAGCGTAATATTCCCTTAAAGTAGCCTTTATAAGCTTTATAAAAAGGATCATCATGCAGTATTTCTAGCTGCTGTTTACTTAATTCTGTATTTGATATTTTCATTAATAATTCTCTATTAGTTCCAAAGTATTGCCATCATAATCACGACAAAATAAGGCTTTTCTGCCGGATTTACTCATCGTGTGTTCTATATCAGCACTCTCTAAACGCTTTTTAATCTCATTTAGATCGCTGACTATAAGTGCAGCATGTCGATCTCGTCCTCCGTGCTCAGGTCTATCGAGTGAATCTGGATTAGGGACTTCCAGTAAATGAATTTGTTGTCCTTCTCCTACAACTAACCAAGCTCCCGGAAATGATAATTTTGGTCTATCGGAAAATACTTCTAAGCCCATAATGTCTCGATAAAATATTAAAGCGCGTTCGGTATCCTCAACGATCATACTCACATGATTAAATCCTAAAAATCTCATGTTAAAAACCTTTTGTATAAATGCGAAACTGATAGATGATACATTAGACTCGCGCGAAACCAAGCATGCGATAAAATATCTCATAAACAAGAAAAATATTCGATTAATTGTGTCTTCTTTCTACTTAACTGATGTTACGCAGTCACCTATTCAAATATCAGTGAAAGTTTTCGTAGCCCTTTTGCTAAAAGTGAAGATAAGATTTTTAAAATTCCATGCTAAACCAATATCTTATTTCCTATCATCGCGCATTGAAGTCACGGATTCAGGTTACATGTCAAATACCTAAAAGATAAATATGAGGCGATAAAAACTAATGATACAAACTTTAGCTGTTTTACTGATTGGATTTTCAATTTTTAGTGCTATTTTGCTCTCAATTGCACATCTAGACTACAAAGAATATAGAGGGAAATTGTTATCACAGCTATCTAGCTTATTGTTATTAATAACATTAGCAATGTTACAATTTTCCCATTACCAATTTATTGTCAATGATAGCGAATGGGTAAAGTCCCCTTTTTATTCTTTTCTTCTTTTTATTGTTGCTCCTTCCTTTTATTTTTTCAGCCGACAAATATTAAAAATTGAAGCAGATGATAATAAAAATCTGTCACTATCTATTATTGTTTTACACTTTTTACCTATCTCTCTTGCTTTTTTTCTCCCTCAAGAACTAAGCCTTCCTTTGGCATTTCTAATTGGTAGTGGCTATGTTGTTTGGGTGGCAAAAATGATTTATAAATTGAGAGAACAACGTAGTCGTTTTAAACAAGAAATTTTAGCGATGGGAATACTCTTTTTTATTGCAATAGCTGTTATTTTTATTGCATTTATGGAGTTTTTTACAACAAGTAATACCTTTTATTTGCTTTACTCTATTTTAATTGGGGGAGCATTTTTTATTGCTGATTTAACACTACTTCGTTCTCCCAATATTACAAGCGAGGTAGAAGATGCAGCTCATGCAACCTATGTATCTTCGACCTTAAATCATATTGATTGTGAGACTAGCTTAGAGCAACTTCAAAAGCTAATGGAGAAAGATCGTATTTATACTAATGAAAATATAAATTTATCTGAGGTTGCTGAAATATTAAAATTAAGCCCTCATCAGCTATCTGAACTGATTAATAGCAAGCTCAAAAAAGGTTTTTCTCGTTATATTCGTGAATATCGAATTAATGAGGCAAAAAAACAATTAATCGAAGAACCAAAAGCCTCTGTACTTTCGATTGGTCTTTCCGTCGGTTTTACATCACAGTCAAATTTTTACAATGCCTTTAAAGAAATCACGGGGACTGCTCCAGGACAATTTAGAAAAAAGCATTTGTCTGATTGAGTTTTGTACTTAATTGTCTAATGATGAAATTGATTGAATCCCAACTTGAAGATTAACAATCGATTGGTATAAGCGTATAGGTTCTGCAATAACATCCCATTTATACTGATGACCAGCAAAGGTGTTCCCGTAAAAGCCTGGTAACCCGAGATTGTAACGTGCGCCAATATACTTGGGATTGGTAAGATTTTTTATTGCAGTAACAATACCCAAGCCTGGTGCAGTTGCTACATCATACCATGTTAAATAATCATCAATATGAGTATTACCATGATATTGATGGATAACACAACAGTTTACGGCTATGGGCTTTCCATCTAATAAATATTTATCGATTTTCATGGTTGCACGACCCGATGCTTCAATTTCATATAGCCAACTAAGTACCCGATTTATATGATCGCTATCGTATGCTCCCCGCTTTTCCCATACCGCTTTCATCCAGTTCCAACCACGTAGCACGTCTTTCATATTACCTTGTTCTATCTCATATTTTTCTGCCGATTTTAATTTACGTTTAAAATCCTTACGACGCGATGCAGATAGCTCAGAAAAATAATCATCTAATGATAAGCAATAAGCACTCGCTGTTTCTTCTAAATCGAAATATCCATAGCCACAGGGAACTACATCGACATCAAAATATAAAATTGATTGGCTTAATAGATTATCAAGATCCCTGATAACATTTTCAGCACCAGGTGTATAGGTTGGGGATATAGGAGGTGAAGGTGGGATGGCAGGAATATAAGAAGCTATATTTCCGTGTAAATTAATACCAATTGGCATATAGCCTGTAGGTACGCCATATTTATCACGGCTCACTAATAAAAAAGAGTCGCTTAAATCAGGGTAGTTCAGTATCTCTTCTATAATATTTGGAGCAGCATATAAAGTACCATCATCCAAAAATTCAATAACTGCAAGATCATCGTCGTTTAGCAATTAAATAGCCCTGCTGAGAGTTCAAACTCAGTCTTTAATATGTTCCAAAATTCCATCAAGTTCATCTAAATTATTGTAAGCAATAATTAATTTACCTTTACCTTTAGCATTATACTGAATACTAACCTTAGCCCCAAAAGTATCGCTTAAAGACTGCTCTAACTTACTTACCTCTATAGGTTTGGTTTTAACCTGCCTTTTATCAGGATTATTAAGTTTATTAAGTATATTTTTTACAAGACGCTCTGTATCACGAACCGACATTTGTCGCTCGGAAACTTTATAAGCAGTATCGAGTTGAAGTTGACCTTTTAAGGCTAATAGAGCTCGTGCGTGTCCCATATCTATTTTTTTATCGTCAAGTAATTCTTTTGTCTCTTCTTCAAGTTCTAATAAACGTAATAGATTAGTAACCGCAGCACGAGAGCGTCCGACTGAGTCTGCAGTTTGTTGATGAGTTAAACCAAATTCACTAATTAGGCGATTCATTGCAATTGCTTCTTCTAAAGCGTTTAAGTCTTCCCGTTGGATATTCTCGATAAGTGACATTGCAGCTGCCGCTTGATCAGGAATTTTACGAATAATGGCAGGTATATCATGTAAACCTGCCATTTGTGCTGCACGCCAACGACGCTCGCCTGCAATAAGCTCATAAACACCTGATTCTAAGCGGCGAACAATAACAGGTTGCACTAAACCTTGTGCCTTAATAGATTCTGCTAATTCTTGCAAGGCATCAGGGTCGATATTAATACGTGGCTGATATTGACCTTTTTGAATGGTTTCTATTGGTAATTGTTTAAACTCTGAATCATCAGTTAACTCATCCGCTGTTGATGCAACAGAGCTTAATAACATATCTAACCCACGACCTAAGCCAGGTTTTTTTGTCATTACTATAAATTCCTCTATGCTGCCGCTGCGCGACTAGACTCTTTACGGATTATTTCTGCTGCTAGGGCAAGATAAGCCAAAGCCCCACTTGAGCGTTTATCATAAATTAAAACAGGTAGACCATGACTAGGAGCTTCTGCTAAACGTACATTACGAGGTATAGCAGTGCTGTAAACTTTATCACCAAAGTGCTGGTCTAATTGTTGCGAGACATCACGGGCTAAGTTATTACGTGGATCAAACATAGTTCGTAATATTCCTTCAACCTCTAAACTATCATTAGCATTATTACGAATAGTATTAATAGAACCAATAAGAGCAGATAATCCTTCTAGCGCATAATATTCACACTGCATTGGAACGAGTACACCATCTGATGCAACCAAGGCATTAACTGTTAGAATATTTAATGAAGGTGGACAATCAATAAGAATATAGTCATATTTTTCGCGCACTGCATCTATTACACTACGCAATCGAAATTCACGACGCTCCTCACTCATTAAACTTATTTCAGCAATGGTTAGATCAGGACCACCACCTAGCACATCAATATCGATATCTGATACGGTCTGTATAGCATCTTTAATATTCGCTTTACCTAGTAAAACACTACTTAAGGCTTCAGCTGGTTTATGTTTATCTAAACCTAAACCAGTTGTTGCGTTTCCTTGTGCATCCATATCAATTAAAAGGACTTTTCTCTTTACTGAAACTAATGAGGCTGCAAGATTCACACTGGTAGTAGTTTTACCAACACCGCCTTTTTGGTTTGCTACTGCAAGCACTTTAGCCATGATAAAATCCTTAGAATAAAAGCAAAATAAGAGAAAATTCTAAATATAAAGCCAATTAAATTTATCAGGCTTGATCGGAGCTTTCTCAAGTAGTCCAAACAGTAGCAAAATCTCTGAAAAAAGGGAAATGATGATATATTTTGATTTATCTATCGCCTACATTTTTATAAAATCATTGCTTTAAAAAAACTCCTGAGCTTTACCTGAGAGAATGTTCGCCGCGGCTAGAATGGGAATTTTAGCTCCGCCTCGCTAACGCATCGGGCGGAGGGAAAAATAGGTAATATTTTTCTTAGATATTGCGTAACATCAATTATTAACTTGATGGTGTTTTCTCTACAGGATTGTCATTAGACTCATCGGAAAGTTTTTTCTTCATTTGATCTATCTTCTGTGCCTTCTGCTCTATATCTTTTGCTGTAGGCTCTTTAGGTGTCTCTGTATCAAACCCCATATCTTCTTGTAGTCCTTTAGTCAGGTCTTTTATACCAACACCAGACAGACCTACTTCTTTCAATAAATTCTCTACCATAGGAGCTTGTGCTTTATAACGAAGAGCACTATCAACAACTTGGTCAGCTAAGCTTCCACCACCACCGTTGCTACTTCCTCCAGATGAGTTCCCTCCCCCTGCACTACCAGTAAGATTAGACATTCCATCAATCTGCATAATCTTAATACCATCAATGTTCTCAATAGGTTTAACACTTTCCCTGATGATGTCAGGTAACTGGGCAACAATTTTCTCCTTAACTTGCATAGAAATTTGCTGATCTGAGAGGATATTGGCTGCTTCATTGATTGCTTGCTTACCAGCTGCATCGACCGCATAACGTATTTCTGCTGCGCTAGCATTTAGCTTATCTGCCGTTGCTTGAGCTTCTGCGAATATCTTAGTTCTTTCTGCCTCACGAGTAGCACTGATGATTTCAACTTCTTTATTGCGTTGCGCCATTGCAGTTTCTTTAGAGGTAGTAATCTCTTCCTTTTTGGCAATTTCAGTTGCCTGGACTTCGTAAGTTTCAATCCATGCCTCAGCAACAGCTTTATGAGCAGCAGCAACAGCAATCCCTTCTTCCTTTTTTGCCTCTTCTTTGAGTCTATCTTTCTCTAACTCAGCTTTAATAATTGCTAGCTCTTGTTTTTGCTCAGCGAAAACTTTGTCTTCCTCTAACTTCAACTGTTCTTTATGAGCATTCACATCACTGGTTTTTATCTCTACTGCTTTATCATTTTTAACTCTTGCTTGTTCTTTTTCATTCTCAGCAATACGATTTTCAATATAAGTGAGACCTTCAACATCAAGTGCATTTTTACGATCAAAGAATTCAAGATCAGTTTGATGCAATTTAGCAATCGCGACCGACTCTAGTTGTAAGCCAAACCGTTGAAGGTCTACACCAATTGCTTCTTCAACGATCTTATTAATTTGATCATTGTCATCATGTAGAGATTCCAACGTCATTTTTGCGGCAGCTTCACGCAATGCCTCAACACAAGATGCTTCTAATTGGGATTTTAATTCATCAGGATTTTGTGTCTTTTTACCAAGCGTTTGCCCTGCTAAAGAAATTGCTTTTGGATCAGGAATAACACGAATCGAAAAATCAGCAGTGATGTCGACACGCAAACGATTTTTGGTAATAAAGGCCTCTCCCTTTTCTCGAGTAATCTCAAGTTTGATGATGTTCAAGTTAATAATTAAGGCATCATGCAACAGGGGAACAACAAAACCACCATTATCCATGATAATTTTTTCACCACCAAAACCCGTGCGAATAATCGCAATTTCTTTTGTCGCACGCTTAAAAAATGCAATAAAAAATGCAACGAATAAAATAATTATGGTGGCTAATATTCCACCGTACCAAAGAATAGATCCAAGTTCCATTTTGTGTTTCCCTCTCTTCTGCATGTTGAGTGATTAAGAATAACTTAGCTCAATTAAATTAGGATAACTAGCCCCCTGCTCAAAATAGTTATTTTATTTTTGAGAGGGGAGGGAAGGGGAGAGGTAGAAAATATCTAAGTAATTGATATTTAGCTTAACTAAATTATTCATAATAGAATCAACTTTGTCTTGTCTGACACTAACATTTAATAACTGATGTTACGCAGTGTTAATAGACTTTTCTAAAAATACTCAAAAAACTTCATAATTTTTATTGCTTTTTTCCCCTCTATCACAATATTAACTGTACATACAAATGAGAGTCTTCAATAATCTTTTTAAAACAAGATATTAACGGCTTATTTAGAAGTGGATGCGATACATAAAAGATGTATTAACTTTTCATAAGGAATTCCTAATTTAAGTTCAATTATTTTAAGCTTGAACAGTAGATATTTTTCCTGTTCTTAGTTCCAATCGGACTTAATCAGGGGCTTCCTTTAAAGAATAATAAGGAGAATTTTGAATGAGAACAGATAAACTAACAAGTAAATTTCAATTAGCATTGCAGGATGCTCAATCATTAGCACTTGGGAAAAATCATCAATTTATTGAGCCAGTACATTTATTAATGGCACTTATCGATCAAGAAGGCGGTATTGCACGTAGTGTGTTTGCGCAAGCTGGAGTTAAAACAGATTACTTGCGTCCGAAACTTGAGGAAGCTTTAGATGCAATGGCAAGCGTGGTGTCAGGTGGAAATGATGGTGAGCTTCATGTTTCTAATGACCTATCTCGCTTACTTAATATTACCGATAAGTTAGCACAAAAACGAGGTGATCAATATATATCATCTGAATTATTTTTACTTGCCGCGCTAGACGATAAAGGTACTGTTGGTTCTTTGCTTAAAGAAGCAGGTGCAACTAAGGATGCCTTAAACATGGCGATTGATAATATTCGTGGTGGGCAAGCAGTTGATGATCCTAATGCAGAGGATCAGCGTGAAGCCCTTAAAAAATATACGATTGATTTAACCGAGCGTGCAGAACAAGGAAGGATTGATCCCATTATTGGTCGTGACGAAGAAATTCGTCGTATGGTGCAAATTTTACAGCGTCGTACTAAAAATAACCCCGTTATTATTGGTGAACCGGGTGTTGGTAAAACAGCATTAGTTGAAGGTTTAGCACAACGTATTGTCAATGGTGAAGTACCTGATAGTTTTAAAGATAAACGCTTATTATCACTCGATTTAGCGTCTCTTTTAGCTGGTGCTAAATTTCGTGGTGACTTTGAAGAACGCTTGAAAGCAGTATTGAATGATATTTCTAAATCAGATGGTAATATCATCTTATTTATAGATGAAATTCATACCATGGTCGGTGCAGGTAAAGCCGACGGTGCAATGGATGCAGGTAATATGCTAAAACCTGCGTTAGCACGTGGTGAATTACATTGTGTCGGTGCAACAACCTTAGATGAGTATCGTGAATACATTGAAAAAGATGCCGCTTTAGAACGTCGCTTCCAAAAGATTATTGTTGATGAGCCTTCTGTTGAAGATACCATCGCCATTTTGCGTGGACTAAAAGAACGTTACGAAGCGCATCATGGTGTTGAGATTACTGACCCTGCGATTGTAGCGGCGGCGACCTTATCGCATCGTTATATTTCTGATCGTCAGTTGCCTGATAAAGCGATTGATCTTATTGATGAGGCGGCATCACGCATTCGTATTGAAATTGACTCAAAACCAGAGGCAATGGATAAGCTCGACCGTAAATTAATTCAATACAAAATAGAACGTGAAGCACTTAATAAAGAATCAGATGATGCATCAAAAAAACGTCTTAGTATTATTGAGGAAAAGATTGAACGTCTAGAAAGAAAATACTCTGACTTAGAAGAAATTTGGAAGGTTGAGAAATCAGCAGTTCAGGGAACGGCACACATCAAAGAATCTTTAGATCAAGCTAGAATTGATCTTGAAGCAGCGAGTCGTACAGGTGATTTACAACGTATGGCAGAGCTACAACATGGTACTATTCCTGAGTTAGAGAAACAACTCATTGCAGCTGATGAAGCGGAAGAGAAAAATAACTTCCAACTATTGCGAAACAAAGTAACAGAAGAAGAAATTGCAGATATTGTATCAAAATGGACAGGTATTCCTGTATCTAAAATGCTGGAAGGTGAGCGCGATAAATTACTTCGTATGGAAGAATCCTTAAGCAAAAAAGTAATCGGACAAACTGAAGCAGTTGCAGCTGTTTCTAATGCTATTCGTCGTTCACGTGCTGGTTTATCTGACCCTAACCGCCCTACTGGCTCTTTCTTATTTCTTGGTCCAACGGGTGTAGGTAAAACTGAGCTTACCAAAGCTTTATCAACCTTTTTATTTGATACGCAAGATGCAATGGTGCGTATTGATATGTCAGAATTTATGGAGAAGCATTCTGTCGCAAGACTAATTGGAGCACCTCCTGGTTATGTGGGTTACGAGGAAGGTGGTTATCTAACCGAATTGGTTAGACGCAAGCCCTACTCCGTTATTCTAATGGATGAGGTTGAGAAGGCACATCCTGATGTATTTAATATTCTGCTACAGGTATTGGATGATGGACGCTTAACTGATGGGCAAGGCCGCACCGTTAATTTCCGCAATACGGTTATTGTTATGACATCTAATTTGGGTTCAGATGTAATTCAAACAATGTCGGGTGAAGAAAATTATGACCGAATGAAAGAAGCGGTGATGGAGATTGTAGGTACTCATTTTAGACCAGAGTTTATTAACCGTATTGATGACACCGTTGTCTTTAGACCATTAGATAAAGATGAAATTCGTCAAATTGCAGCCATTCAAATTGATAATCTTGGGAAACGTTTAGCTACTCGTGATATGAAAGTTAACTGTACGATAGATGCTTTAGATTTAATTGCAGAAGAAGGTTTTGATCCTGTTTATGGAGCACGCCCTCTTAAACGTGCGATTCAAACACATATTGAAAACCCATTAGCTCAACGTATTTTAGGTGGTGATTTTGCATCAGGTGATACTATTGTAGTTGATGTAGAAAAAGTGAATGGTCGATCAGTATTTAGTTTTACGAAAAAATAAGGTAATTACTCAATCTACAAAAATAAAAAAGCCCGAAATATTTCGGGCTTTTTTTATTGGATGAAAACTAAAAGAACTTAGTTTTTATCTTGATCAATAATCTTGTTTTCAGTAATCCAAGGCATCATTTTACGTAACTCGGCTCCAACGACCTCTATACCGTGCTCTGCATTTAAACGACGTGCAGCAGTCATTGATGGGTAGTTTGCCTGACCTTCAAGAATAAAACGTTTTGCATATTCACCAGACTGGATATTTTTCAGTGCTTCACGCATTGCTTGACGAGATTCTTCATTGATTACTTTAGGACCTGTAACATACTCACCATATTCAGCATTATTAGAGATTGAGTAGTTCATGTTCGCAATACCGCCTTCAAACATAAGATCAACAATTAATTTGAGCTCGTGTAAACACTCAAAATATGCCATTTCAGGTGCATAACCTGCTTCTGTTAGTGTTTCAAAACCAGCTTTTACTAGTTCAACTGCACCACCACAAAGGACTGCTTGTTCACCAAATAAATCAGTTTCACATTCATCACGGAAAGTTGTTTCAATAATGGCCGTTCGTCCACCACCTATACCAGAAGCATAGGAGAGCGCAATTTCTTTTGCATGTCCAGAGGCATCTTGCTCTACTGCGATTAAATCAGGAACACCACCACCACGTACAAACTCAGAGCGTACCGTATGTCCAGGTGCTTTAGGAGCAATCATGATAACGTCAAGATCTTTGCGTGGCATTATTTGGTTATAAATAATAGAAAATCCATGAGCAAAGGCTAATACAGCACCTTCTTTGATATTTGGCTCAATCTCATCTTTATAAAGAACTGACTGGAACTCATCAGGTGTTAGTAGCATTACAACATCAGCATCTTTTACCGCAGTGGGCACATCTGCTGTTTTTAGACCATAACCTTCCGCTTTAGCAATAGATGTTGAGCCTGGGCGCAAACCAACCACCACATCAACACCTGAATCTTTTAAGTTAGCTGCATGTGCGTGTCCTTGAGAACCAAAGCCAATAATTGCAACTTTTAATCCCTTAATGATCGATAGGTCACAATCTTTGTCGTAATAAATATTCATTCTTTATCTTCCTTAGATATTTTTTTAACTAAAATTTAAACGATTATGCCCATTCAATTATTTGGGCAAAATATATTTATCAGGCTTCTTCTGCTTTAAGCGCACAACTACCACGTGATATTCCAATACACCCTGATCGCACTATCTCAATGATATTATAGTCACTAACAGCACTGACAAAGGCATCTAACTTGCTTCTATCGCCTGAAATTTCAATGGTAAAGGTTTTATTCTTTACGTCGATAATTCTTGCTTTAAAAATATCGCTCATACGTTTAATAGAAGCACAATCTTCATTATTGCTCGCACTAATTTTTATAAACATCATTTCACGTTCGATATGATCAAACTCAGATATATCATGCACTTTAACCACATCAATCAATTTATTAAGTTGCTTAAGGATTTGCTCAATAATATCGTCATTACCACGAGTAACCAGTGTCATACGCGAAAGGCTTGCATCTTCTGTTGGGGCTACGGTCAGTGACTCTATATTGTAGCCTCGTGCAGAAAACAAACCTGCCACACGCGACAAAGCACCTGCTTCGTTTTCCATTAAAATTGAAATTACATGGCGTTTATTCGTTGTACTGTTCATTATAATAACTTCATTTCATTTAACCCTGCTCCAGCAGGAATCATCGGATAAACATTTTCTTCTGCTTCAGTAATGAAGTCTAAAAAGTATAAACGCTTCTTATCGTCTAGCGCTTCTTTTAAAGCACCTTCTACATCAGCAGGATTATCAATACGCACTCCAACATGCCCATAAGCTTCTGCAAGTTTTACAAAATCAGGCAATGCTTCATTGTAAGACATGGCATAATTCTTTTGATAAAAGAACTCTTGCCACTGTCTTACCATACCCAAAAAGCCATTATTTAATGAGATGATATTAATGGGCAGGTCATATTGTTTACAAGTACCTAGCTCTTGGATACACATTTGAATACTGCCATCACCCGTCACACATGCAACATCTGCTCCTGGGTTAGCTAGTTGCACCCCCATTGCTGCGGGTAAACCAAAGCCCATTGTTCCTAAACCACCCGAGTTAATCCAGCGGTTTGGTTTATCAAACTTATAGTATTGTGCTGCCCACATTTGATGCTGACCAACATCAGAACACACATAGGAGTCACCAGCACTAATTTCCCAGAATTTTTGCATAACATACTGAGCTTTAATGGTTTTTTCATTTGTATTATAAGCGAGGCAATTTTTTTCTTGCCATGTAGCAATACGCTTCCACCAATTAGCTAGAGCTTGTTGATCTGGCTTTGCTCCACGACGATCTAGCTCTTTACCTAGCTCAAGCAAGACAGGCTTTACATCACCCACAATGGAACAATCAACTTTGATATTTTTAGAGATTGAAGCTGGATCAATATCCACATGAATAATTTTTGCATCAGGGCAGAATTTTTCAATATTACCTGTAACACGATCATCAAAACGTGCACCAATTGCAATAATCAAGTCCGAATAATGCATTGACATATTGGCTTCGTAAGTACCGTGCATTCCTAGCATACCAACAAACTGCTTATCAGTTGCAGGATATGCCCCTAAGCCCATTAGTGTATTTGTAATAGGGAAGTTTAGCCTTTGTGTAAAGTCTTTTAGCTCATTGGATGCCCCTGACATAATCACGCCACCGCCCGTATAAATAATAGGTCTCTCAGAGGCTAATATCATCTCAACAGCTTGCTTAATATCCGACTCTTTGGTCTGAACCTTTGGGTTATAAGAGCGCATATCCAAAGACTCAGGATAATGAAATTCACATTTTGCATTATCATCGGTAATGTCTTTGGGAATATCAATAAGCACAGGACCAGGACGACCTGTTGTCGCAATATGAAAAGCTTTCTTAATGGTCTCTGCTAAATCTTTAACATCCATTACAAGGAAGTTATGTTTTACGCAGGGGCGTGTAATACCAACAATATCAACTTCCTGAAAAGCATCATTGCCAATTAAGTGACGTGGGACTTGTCCTGTAAAGACAACTAACGGGACAGAATCCATATACGCATCAGCAATACCTGTAACAGCATTGGTCGCACCTGGACCAGATGTGACAATTGCGACACCTGGCTTATCAGTTGACTTTGCATATCCCTCAGCTGCATGAATAGCCCCTTGTTCATGCCTAGCTAATATATGCCTAATATCTCCATCTCTTTCGGCTTTCTCAAGCTCATCGTACAAATAAAGCACAGCCCCACCTGGATAACCAAAGATGGTATCTACTCCTTCTGCCTTTAGACACTCGACGAATATCTTAGCACCAGTAAGTTCCACTATTAAACTCCTGCTAACGTTACTCCACCAAATACGGTAGATTTTTAATGACCAGACATCATAATATGAATTTAAGGTAAATACACCCCTAAATATTTAATGTTTTAATTCTTGTTGGAATCAATGACAAAGTGTCTCCATTTATTTTGATTTAGGTGAATTTTTTGCTCTTTTTTTTAGCAAAGAAAGAATCAGTAATAGTTACGCTACAGCTTTGATAATTCTTTATAAATAGGTAAAAACATCAAAGAGGCTTTAGCATGTGTTACCTCTTCTCCTTGCTGATAGCGCAAAAAGATATTCTTGTCGGCATTCTCACGATAATCCCAACGTCCACCTAAAATAGCAATAAGATTAGAACGCTCCCAACGAGACTGTTTAGCATCAATATAAATATTGACCCAACGCTCTACACTTAATGGTTTTTTATGTCTTTGATTGATAAATTTTCGTGATACAGGATCAAGAGTAACGAATAATTTAATGCTATTTTTGTCTTTTATTTTATGAGCAACATCCAAAATACTTTGACAGCCCCAACTATGACCGACAAGTGCCACTGACTGCCCATTCGCGCGCCAGTGCTGAATTAATTTTAAAATAGATTGACGCTCAGAATGTAGTGCATAGCGAATGGATTGATGATGAGAGTGGCGTACTTTATAGGGATTATACACACCATCAAATAAAGGTTTATAATGATGATCTAAGGCTCCACCAACAAACAAGACCAAAGTTTTATTTGGTTTAGAAGGCAAATGTAATTTAGTAATCAACTTTTTTTCGCATTACTTTCGTTTGTCCTCTTTGCGTCTTTTTATCCATGCGTCGTTGCTGCGAACTACGCGTCGCTCTGGTAGGACGACGTTTTTTTATAGGCACTGTTGCGGATAAGATTAAATCTTTAAGGCGTTGCAAAGCAGCATCTTTATTTTTTTCTTGGGTACGAAACTGCTGCGCTTTAATAACAATAACCCCTTCTTTTGTGATACGTTGATCAGAGAGTTTTAAGAGTCGTTCTTTATAAAAGGTAGGGAGTGACGAACGTTTAATATCGAAGCGTAAATGAATAGCCGAGGAAACCTTATTAACATTCTGTCCACCCGCACCTTGCGCGCGAATGGCATTTAACTCGATTTCCCAGTCGGCTAGTTGGACATTGTTAGAGAGTTTTAACATCTGTTTACTATTTATTTGCTCGACCAGCTTCTAAAATTGGTAGACCTGCCTCTGTTGGTATATAAATACGCTCATTTTTACTGTCTCGCAAACCTTTAATCCAAATGTAGCGCAAGTACTCATCATTATTTTTTAATGACTCACCGATAATTCTATTGGCTTCTGCCGCAGCTTTCGCTCTTTCGATATCTGCTAAGCCTTCTGATTTAGCACTGACAAGCATTGCCTTACCTTCTGCCTCAGCTAAAGTTATCTTTGCTTTTGCTTGCATTAATGATGCTTGTTCTCGCGCTCTAGCTTCTTCTATCATAATCTGCTTTGACCATTCGGCTTCTTTTAATGCCGCTCTACCCTTTAGCTCTTTTTGATATACATTGTATTTTGGCCATAGCCATAATGCTAATATAATGAGCAAAAAAGCCATTACTATTAAAAACACAAAAGCCCCAAGTGATTGTCTTTGATGCATTATAATGCCCTCTTTTTATTTATTATGTTGTGATTGGCGCTTATTAGCTATGCCTATTTTTACTGATTTTTTAACACCTTCCCTTTGCAAAAAAGCAGGCAAGCCCTTTTGCCCACAGCGACGATAATCATCGGCTAATAATGCCTTTATTTTATCCGTATCTATCTTTAGTTTTGAGACTGCGACCGTATAAATTAAATCAAATAAACGCTTTAAGGCTATTTTCCATGTACTGCCTGTTAAAAGATAAAGTTCATCGCTCAATTGCATAAAGCAACGAAAAGGTGTATCACCTAAAATAATCGGCAAGGTATTTATAAAGCGTCCTGAGTTAGCAATCATATCCCAATAACGTGCAAAGCGATTTACCCGTTGCATTGTTATAAAATCTATATCACGCGTACTAAGGATATTATACGGTGGTAATGGATTATAACGTAATTGATATTCTTCTGTATGACGGTTTATCGGAGCACCACGTAGACGCTTTAAAATACCTAATTGAATTTCTTGCGGGTTTAGAGAAACTAATAAATCAAAGCTTTTAGCAAAATTATCTAAATTATCTTTTGGTAAACCAAAGATTAAATCGGCATGAATATGAGCACCAGTATGCTCGCGCAACCAGCGTAAATTATCACAGGTTTTGTTATTATCTTGACGACGGCTTATAAGGGCTTGTATCTCAGGATCAAAAGTTTGTACGCCTATTTCAAATTGTAAAGATTCAGGGGGAAATAATACGAGGGTTTGCTTTAATTTATCAGGTAAATTATCAGGAATAACTTCAAAGTGAAGGTATAGATCATCACTCATTCGCGCTAAAAAAAATTCTAAAATCGCAACGCTAGTGGCGACTTTTAAGTTAAAGGTACGATCAATAAACTTAAAGTTACGTGCACCACGCTGATATAAAATATCGATTTCATCTAAAAATTCTCCTAGCTCAAAAGGCTTGGAGGTTTTATCTAAAGAGGATAAACAAAACTCACATTTAAAAGGACAACCGCGTGATGCTTCTACATATATGACGCGATTACGAATATCTTCTTCATTATAGTATTTGTAGGGCAAGGAGAGTTTGTCTAAACTGACAACATCACCGTTGATCACTTTATTAAGCGGTTTTGAACCTTGTAGTATTTGTTCGCACAGAAGACGAAAGCTTATCTCCCCTGCCCCTTTAACTACATAGTCAGCCAAATCGACCACCTCTGGCTGATCAGGAATATGACTTACTTCAGGACCACCTAAAACGATAATGACTTCTGGGGATATTTGCTTGATTAAAGCAACTGTCTGCGTGATTTCATGAATATTCCAGATGTATACTGAAAATCCAATAATAATAGGCTTTTTATTCAGTAATTTTTCGACAATATCGAGTGGACGTTCGTGAATAGTAAATTCATCGAGGCTAGTGATTTTTTGTAAGTCGCCTAAATTAGCAAAGAGATAGCGTAGACCAAAGGCACAATGAATATAACGAGCGTTAAGTGTTGTAAGAATAATATCCGCAGATGCTAGAGAGCTTGTTGGCATTTTTTGCTGTTTTTACAACTTACTATATTGCAAACGAAGCAGTATTAAACGTACTGCTTCTTTACGAAGTGCTTGTTTTATACGTCGCTCTTCTTCTGCTTTACCGAGTACAAAATCGACATCATAAACAAAGGTTTTATCAAGGTTAATCTCGTAAATTTCTGAGCTTTTTCCCGCACTTTTTAGTTGATATTTAAAACGTAAAAAGGCGAGATACTCACGCGCAACCCTATCTTTAGTGTATGCAACTATTTTCTTATCTTCTTTTAAATCACTTATTGTAATAATAGAACGTGCACGATTACTTGGAACAACCTTTCCTTCTGCTTCCGCAATTCCTTGTTCTAAAAGAATATACAACTCAGATTCAGCAGCGATACCTTGAATAGAGATGGCTTTATAATTATCTTCAAGTTTAACACTCTCACGCAAATGAAATGCACCGCCGGAACACGCAGATAACAAAAAAGTTAAAGCGATAAAGTAAAACCTTGTTCCGATATTATATTTCATACAGTTACTATCAACACCTTACTAAGCGATCACGATATTGACTAAACGACCTTTTACGATAATAATCTTTCGCACCGATTTATTAGCTAAATTATCGCTGATATATCTCTTTACATTTTTAGATTCTTGCGCTTGCTGTTTAATATCATCATCAGCGGCATCGACTGCCACTTTAATTTTACCACGCAATTTACCATTTACTTGAACCATTAACTCAACACTATCTTGCACTAAAGCAGCTTCATCGACAGTCGGCCATGATTCATCAATGAGAGTCGATGATTTTCCTAATAGATGCCATAGCGTCTCACAAATATGGGGGGCAATAGGAGACAGCATCAAAAGTACGGTTTCAAAGATTTCTTGTTTTACTGCTCTACCTTGCTCGCTATCATCTTTAAATTTGGCAACATCATTTAGCAACTCCATATTAGCCGCTATTGCTGTATTGAAAGTAAAGCGACGTTGCATATCATCAGTGACTTTTTGTAGCGATGTATAGAGTTTGCGGCGTATTGCAGATTGCTCATCCGTCAAATTGCTTGTATCTAAACTTGCTACCTCGCCCATAGCAATGTGCTCATGTACTTGTCGCCATAAGCGGCGCAAGAAACGATTTGCCCCCTCTACCCCACTATCTGACCACTCCATGCTTTGATCAGGTGGAGCAGCAAACATTGAGAACAAACGTAAGGTGTCTGCCCCGTATTTATCAATTAAGCCTTGCGGGTCTACCCCATTATTTTTTGACTTTGACATTTTACTCATGCCGTCGGTCAATACCGCTTCTCCATCGGCGCGTAATACTGCACCTATCGGTTTGCCTTTTTCATTATGTAATACATCAACGTCATCAGGTGATATCCAGTCTTGCCCACCTTGATCATTCTCACGGTAATATGTATTTGCTAATACCATTCCTTGAGTTAATAACTTAGTGAAAGGCTCATCAGATGTTACTAAACCTTCATCACGCATAAGTTTATGGAAAAAGCGCGCATATAATAAGTGTAGTACTGCATGTTCAATACCACCAATATATTGATCGACTGGCAACCAGTAGTCAGCACGCTCGTCCAGCATCGACTGGTCATTATCAGGACCTGTATAACGAGCGTAATACCATGATGATTCAAAGAAGGTATCAAAGGTATCTGTCTCGCGTGTTGCTGGCTTGCCACACGTTGGACAGCTTGTTTCATAAAATTCAGGCATTTTCTTGATAGGCGAACCACCTGTTTCATCGAACTCGATATCCGTTGGTAGCTCAACAGGTAAGTCTTTTTCGGGCACTGGTACAGCACCACAATCATCGCAATAAATAATTGGAATCGGACATCCCCAGTAACGCTGACGTGATACTCCCCAATCTCTTAGGCGATAATTAACCGTTTTGCTACCTTTGCCTGCTTTACTTAAATGCTCTGCAATGGCATCAAAAGCATCTGCGGAGCTTAAGCCATCAAACTCTCCCGAGTTAATAAGCACACCCTTTTCGGTGTAGGCTTCTTCATCAATACTTACATCGCTACCATCAGCTGCTGTAATCACCTGCTTAATCTCAATACCGTATTTGGTAGCAAATTCATAGTCACGCTCATCATGCGCAGGAACTGCCATGACTGCACCAGAGCCATAAGATATCAACACAAAATTAGCCACCCATACAGGTACTAGCTCACCCGTAATAGGATGCACCGCATTAATACCTGTCGCCATGCCTTTCTTTTCCATCTTCGCCATATCGGCTTCGGCAACTTTGATGTTTTTACATTCATTAATAAAAGTCGTTAGCTCAGGGTTATTCTCTGCTGCTTGTAAAGCAAGAGGATGTTGTGGCGCAACAGCAACGTAAGTAACCCCCATTAACGTATCGGGTCGAGTAGTAAAGACAGAGAGTTTTTCATCTGAATTTTCGATACCAAAACTAAGATCAACACCTTCTGATCGTCCTATCCAATTCGCTTGCATCATGCGAACTTTTTCAGGCCATTCTTCTAGTTTTTGTACATCTTCTAATAACTCATCTGCATAATCGGTGATTTTTAAAAACCACTGGTCTATTTCACGTTGCTCAACCACTGCACCAGAACGCCAGCCACGTCCATCGACGACTTGCTCATTTGCTAAGACAGTTTGATCAATAGGATCCCAGTTAACTGTTGCTTTTTTACGGTAAACAATACCTTTTTCTAATAGTTTTAAGAAAAACCACTGCTCCCAACGATAATATTCAGGCTTGCAGGTTGCTAATTCTCTCGACCAATCATACGCCAAGCCCATTTTTTTTAGTTGGCTACGCATATCGGCAATGTTTTTATCCGTCCAAGCTGCGGGGGGGACATTATTTTTAATT
>JALVDG010000299.1 GCA_027009095.1 Thiotrichaceae bacterium | reverse complement strand
ATTCTCTGCTGGCAAACCAAAGGCATCCCAGCCCATTGGTTGTAATACATTTTTTCCCTGCATACGTTGAAAACGTGACACGACATCACCAATGGTATAGTTACGCACATGCCCCATATGCAGCTTACCACTAGGATATGGGAACATCGAGAGACAATAAAATTTCTCTTTACTACGATCTTCTGTTACTTCAAATGATTTATTTTCTTCCCAGACTTTCTGGACAGCAGCTTCAATAGATTTAGGGTTGTATTCGTTTGGCATAGTATATAAATAGCTAATGATGTTAGATAAATTAGGATAGAGAGAATACCCATGTATGACGAGAGTGGCTAGTGATTTAAGCTTTTTGATGCATTATTTAGAAAATAGTAGTCAATCATAGTTGTTTTGATGGTAACTACTCAGCTTGAACTCTATTTTGCCCGATTTCTACGTTAAAAGTGCTCATTTATACTGATAAACTCCGCCCTTTTACCTTGAACTCGATCAAAATAGAGCGCAATCTAAGCAGTTACTGATTGTACTGAGTAGTTACTTTTGATGCTGTATTATTATATCCTCTCGCATATCCCTCAATCATGTTAGTAAAAGGAAATAATGAGCAACTTAGAACAGCTTAAAAAACTAAGCATCGAGCATAAAGATTCTCTAGAGTTTGCAGATAAAATACTAAAAATATCTGAAAGTGATGATAAAAAAGAGTTACTTGCAGGTATTGAAACCATTAGAAAATACTATGAAGATGAGCTAGAGCTACATTTTCAGCATGAAGAAAGAACTATTTTTGCCCCTTTGTATAAAGAATATAGAGAGCATATAGGAAGCGCACCTATGCTATTAAAAGAACATGGCTTTTTACGCCTACTGGTTGATCGCATAGAGTTATCAACAGCTAAAAAAGACTTATACGACTTCGCAACAGTACTCAAAAACCATACAAAAGTAGAAGATGAGGAGCTATTCCCTCTTGTTGAAAAGCTTTTTACTGAAGAGCAGCTTAGTGCAATTCTTGATTTTGTTCCTGTGGATTAGAATGGCGCTGAAAAAATGCTACTGCTTATATTTATCTAGAATACTTTTAGTTTCAGCCGTTATATAAATTTTACCAGGAATCGTACAGCGCAATGGCGTTATCACCTCAGTAAAGCCTTCTTCATTATCCTCAGCAGAAGAAAGAAGGAAAAGCAGTGGTGATAATATTGCCATACGCATTATTAATTGTTTATTCATAGGTTATTACTCATTGGGACTTAACTATTTTCCATCTGTAAAAACTCCAAATACCCCTGTATAAAAATAGCATTTTCAGATGCCATTGTTGTATCCACACCCTCAGCTTCTAGTTTTGAAACTAACTTGGCACTCTCCTCTATCACTTTTTTTATCTGTTCTTCATCAAATAGTTGCACAACTAAAGCCAGTTCATCTTTGTCTGCGCTCAGTAACACTGGTACTAATTCATCTTCTGCGATAGGTGATTCAGGGTTAAGAAGATCAGCGACGATAGAGGACTCCAATAAAGCAAAATGAGCTTTACGCGCCTCTTCCTCTTGATCTAATTCCTGATGCGCATGAGTGTCATCCCCTGCTCCTTTACGCACAGAAGCCATAATAAGTTGCAATAATTTAATAATTGCTTCGCGTATTTTAGTTTGATCGTCACCAACAGCAGAGGCTTGCTCGTATAATTTATCTAAACGATCTTTTAATTCCAGTACCACATCGCTTTCTTCTGTTCCTTTTAAAGCAACTGTTTTTTCTAAGGTTTCTTGAAACATTGTCATAAATTGTACAATAGCTTCATGATCTTTACGTTGTGCTTCTTCTAAGGTGTCATCCGTTAATTCTGGTCTATCCGCAAATAAAGGATTATCAACCTTACGGTATAAATGACGCTCATATGAACCAGGATAATCGCTTGGCTTAAAAAACATGGTATTCGCCTACTGAAAATAAAGTACATCATGCTAACATAGAAGCAGGTAGACACCATAAATCTAACATTTTGTTCCTTGTTTTTTTCCGATATTCCATGTTGCTACTTCGCTTACATAGTCCTACTATGACTCTGCGTAGCGCTTTGAATATCCAAAACAATAATTTGTTATGTTTTAAGGAGCGCCAACTCAAAATGACTTTCTCAAACATCCCCTAAGCTTATGTCTATGAATATACAAACTGCCATTCAAAAAGTAATTGAAAAAGAAAACCTTAGTGCTGAAGAAATGACCGATATAATGCAACTTATTATGACAGGTCAGGCAACACCTGCTCAGATAGGTGGTTTTTTAATAGGTCTACGCATGAAAGGCGAAACTGTTGATGAAATCACCTCTGCCGCAGCGGTTATGCGCTCTTTAGCAACGCCTGTGGATATTCAGGCAGATTATCTTGTCGATATTGTTGGTACAGGGGGCGACGGTAGTAGCACTTTTAATATCTCTACAGCGAGTTGTTTTATCGTTGCTGCCGCAGGTGGGCATGTTGCTAAACATGGTAATCGCTCAATTTCGAGTAAATCAGGTGCTGCGGATGTTCTAGAGGCAGCAGGAGTCAATTTATCTGCCTCTCCAGAAACCATTAAAACTTGTGTCGAAGAGCTAGGGGTTGGCTTTATGTTTGCACAAATGCATCACAGCGCCATGAAACATGCAATTGGTCCACGCAAAGAAATGGGGGTTCGGACTATATTTAACTTACTTGGCCCTCTCACTAACCCTGCTGGCGCACCGAATTTACTACTGGGAGTCTATGCTAGAGAATGGGTAAGACCTTTAGCGGATGTGTTACAAAAACTAGGTAATCATCATGTGATGGTCGTAAATGCAGAAGATGGCTTAGACGAAATCAGTATTGCTGCACCAACATTTGTTGCTGAACTTAAAGAGGGTAAAGTCACTGAGTACACTATCACGCCTGAAGATTTTGGCTTAAAAACCCAATCCTTAGATAATGTCCGCGTTGCTGATGCCACAGAAAGTTTAGCAATGATACAAGATGTATTTGCCAATAAAGAAAGCACTGCACGCGATATTGTTGCACTCAATGCAGGTGCGGCAATTTATGTTGCAGGCTTGGCAGAATCTCATCAAGCAGGTATTAAAAAAGCCTTAGAGATCATGGCATCAGGCGAGGCAAATAAAAAGTTAGTCGCATTAGCCGAAAAAACCAATTAATACTATTACATCAACAATCTATCAAAATAAGAAATCACCTATGAGCGACAATACTCCAGATATTCTCAAAAAAATTGTTAAACGCAAATACGAAGAAATAGCTGAACGCAAAGCAATAAAAAGCATTGAACAGCTAAAAGAAGATATCCCAAACGCATCACCAGTACGTCCTTTTGTTGGTTCTATGCAAGATAATCTTGCAAAAGGCAACTCAGCGGTTATTTCTGAAATAAAAAAAGCATCGCCAAGTAAAGGGGTAATGCGCGAGAATTTTAACCCTGCTGAAATAGCTATTAGCTACGAAAAAGCAGGTGCAAGTTGCCTCTCGGTACTCACTGATAAAGATTTTTTCCAAGGCTCAGAAGCTTATTTGCAAGAAGCCCGATCCGCTTGCAAACTGCCTGTTATCCGTAAAGATTTTATTTTAGAGCCTTATCAAGTTTACGAAGCCAGAGCAATAGGAGCAGACTGTATTTTGCTGATTGTCTCTATTTTAGATGATAAAAGCCTACAAAGCCTCTACACCTTAGCACGCGAGCTAGGCATGGATGTGTTAATTGAAGTACACGACAAAGAAGAACTACTCCGCTCCTTACCGCTTGGAGCAACATTAGTAGGAATTAACAATCGTAATCTTCGCACCTTTGAAACCAGCTTAGATACTAGTATCAATTTACTCGAATTTATTCCAGAAGATAGAATTGTTGTAACAGAAAGCGGTATTCATACTGCTAACGATGTCGCAAAAATGCGTGAGAATAATATTAATGCCTTTTTAGTGGGGGAAGCATTTATGCGTGTAAAAGACCCAGGATCAGAATTGCGTAAGCTCTTTTTCACATAAGCAAGGCTTAATTTAATGCTGGAAAAAAACAAATAGAGAAAATCGCTATCCATGAAACAATATCTTGATCTAATGCGCCATGTATATGAAAACGGCACGCTAAAAGAAGACCGCACAGGTACAGGCACAAAATCTGTCTTTGGCTATCAATCTCGCTACGATTTAAGCCAAGGCTTCCCTGTTGTTACGACCAAAAAACTACATTTGCACTCAATTATCCATGAGCTATTGTGGTTTTTAAAAGGCGATACCAATATCAAATACCTAAAAGAAAATGGTGTACGAATATGGGATGAATGGGCGGATGAAAAGGGTAATTTAGGTCCCGTGTATGGGTATCAATGGCGCTCATGGCCTACGCCTAATGGCGAACATATCGATCAAATTTCACAAGTTATTAATCAGATAAAAAACAATCCAGATTCACGTCGTATTATTGTAAGCGCATGGAATGTCGCTGAAATTGAAAACATGGCACTACCACCCTGCCACGCTTTTTTTCAATTCTACGTTGCCGATGGAAAGCTATCTTGCCAGCTCTACCAACGCAGTGCAGATATATTTTTAGGTGTGCCATTTAATATAGCATCATACGCCCTACTCACTATGATGGTGGCACAGGTAACGGGATTAGAAGCAGGTGATTTTGTACATACCTTAGGTGATGCTCATCTCTACTCTAATCATATGGAACAAGCTGAGTTACAACTCAGTCGCACACCCTACCCATTACCCACCATGAAAATAAATCCTAACATCAACTCAATCTTTGATTTTACTATTGAAGATTTTGAGTTAATTAACTATAAGAGCCATCCTCATATTAAAGGCTTAGTTGCTGTATAATCTCTGTAGCTAGAGTTCTGATTTCGCCTTGCTAACGTATCGGATGGAAGGAAAAAATAGCATCTGATCTAAATTGCTAAATACTCATGACGTAATTCCTCATTATCTAATACTTCCTTCGCTGTACCATCAAAGACAATCGTTCCTGTATCTAATATCAACGCTCTATCGGCTAAACGTAAAGCCGCTACGGCATTTTGCTCAACAATAATCGTAGTAATACCCTGTTTTTTAATATTATCAATAATGCTCGCTATTTCTTGGACAATTACAGGAGCTAAACCCTCATAAGGCTCATCTAATAATAGTAATTTTATATCACGGGCTAAGGCACGTGCTACCGCCAACATTTGTTGCTCGCCACCTGATAGGGTTGTCCCCATTTGTGTGCGACGTTCGGCTAATCGTGGAAAATGTTCGTAGATGCGCTCAAGACTCCAGCCTATAGGGGGCGCTATTTGTGCGAGTTGTAAGTTTTCTTCTACGGTTAGTCCTTGAATAATGCAACGGTCTTCAGGGACAAGTGATACACCATGTTGAGCGGCTTCATGCGAAGGCATAGTATGTAGAGGTTTATGGTCTAACCAAATTTCACCATGAGTAATATGAGGCTCGTCCATACGGGCGATGGAGCGAAGCGTCGATGTTTTTCCTGCGCCATTTCGACCAAGCAATGCCAATACTTCGCCTTCGCGTATATCGAAGCTAATACCTTGCACAATGTAGCTCTCACCATAATAAGAGTGCAAATCCCAACAGGAAAAAAAGGCAGGTGCTGATCCTTTGCTTTTGATTGCAGGGACTTGTTTTTTATCTTTTACGTCTTTTAATAATTTACTCATCTTCAGACTCCCCTAGGTACGCTTCTTTTACTTTTGGATCATTGCGAATTTCATCGGGAGTGCCTGTTGCAATAATATGCCCTCGCGCTAATACACTAATTCGATCAGCCAAACTAAACACCACATGCATATCATGTTCGATAATCACTTTAGTCGTGCCGTGCTTCTTCTTCATTTCTTTCAAAAGCTCGATGGTGTTATTGGTATCATGACGCGCCATACCTGCGGTAGGTTCATCCAATAGTAATAAACTAGGGTGTTGAATTAAGCCCATTGCTAGCTCAAGACGACGCTTATTACCTCGCGACATACTACTAGAAGGATGGTCACACACTTTATCGAGTGAAAAATCAGCCAAAATACTCATCGCTTCATCATGAATATCCTGTTGATCTGATATTTTTTTAAAGGGATTAAATGTAAATGTTCCATCACGTTTTGCCAGTGCGGGAATTAATATATTTTCAAGAATAGTCAGATCAGGGAAGATTTCTGGTGTCTGAAAGACTCGCACCATACCCGCATGATTAATATCATGTGGAGCCATACCAATCATATTTTTACCGTTAAATGTCACCGAACCATTATCAGGGATTAACCGACCGATACAGCAATTTAAAAGTGTCGATTTACCTGCGCCATTAGGGCCGATAATCGCGTGAGTCTCGCCCTCTTCTATTTGTAAATTAACATCAGAAAGTGCGTGTAGACCACCAAAGGTTTTATTGACACCTTTAATTTCGAGGAGGTAACTCATAGCGATTCTCCTTCTGATGTGATTTTATCGACTGTTTTTATACCGAGCATACGCTTGAAAAGATTTGTTATTTTTCCTAATCCTTCTAATACACCACCTGGAAGGAAAATAACTACAATCATAAACAAAACACCTAGCATTAAATGCCAGCCATCTCCAACAAAGGGGTTACTAATAAAGACAAAAATATTTTCCATAAATTTAGGCATAAAACTAAAGATACTGTGTAGCTCTTGCGCGTTTAAAGCAGAGAAGATATTTTCAAAATATTTGATAATAACCGCGCCTAATATTGGTCCTGTTAATGTTCCTGCGCCACCTAATATTGTCATTAAGACGACCTCACCCGATGCTGTCCACTGCATACGTTCTGCACCTGCTAAGGGATCGGTTACTGCCATTAATGATCCTGCTAGACCTGCGTACATTCCCGATATCATAAAGGCAGAGAGTAAATAAGGA
>JALVDG010000298.1 GCA_027009095.1 Thiotrichaceae bacterium | reverse complement strand
TGCCTCAACTGAATGTTCTGTACCTAATAGCTCATCCACTTTTGCTACTTTCACGCCATGTACTTGCGATAACCAGAGTGGTGGATTGGGTAAATTTAATTGCTCTTTAAGGTAGGCTCTATTTTTTTTAACCGTTGCCAAGTTATCATCAACATGATCCCCTAAATTCATTGAATCAAATGGCGCTTGGCTATAACCCCCTTGGCGTGTTGTCATAACGGCTTTGATATTTGTTGGAGCTGGCCAATCAGGAATTATCCACTCCTTAGGAATATTTTTCATATCTAAAACTCAAGCTCACTTAAGGCATCGACCATTTCTTGCATATCTTTTGGCATGGGTGCTTCCCATGACATTTTTTCGCCAGAATCAGGATGAGTGATCGTCAGGCGTGTGGCATGAAGTGCTTGACGGTTAAATTTTTGTATTTTGATTCGCAACTCTTCACCTATACCTGCTGGAATTTTTAGACGACCAGCATAGCTTTTATCACCCACAATCGGCATATGCTTCCAGCTCAAATGCACTCTTATTTGATGCGTTCGCCCTGTTTCTAGATTGACGCGTAATAAAGTGAAATTTGGCATCTTTTTTTCGATGCGATAATGTGTGATAGCGTGCTTACCGACCGCATCATCACAGACAGTCATTTTTTTACGATCGCGTGTACTGCGTGCGATATTTCCTTCGATTGTACTCCCTGAAATAACTTCAGCAGAGACTAAAGCAAGATACTCACGTTTTACTTCTCGTCGTTGAAGCTGATCGACTAAATTACTGTGTGATTCAAGTGTTTTAGCCACCATCATCAAGCCTGTTGTATCTTTATCTAAACGATGCACGATACCTGCACGCGGTAAATTTACTTGATTTTTATTGTGTGCCAATAAGCCGTTCATTAAGGTGCCATGCGTATTACCCGCACCAGGATGAACCACTAAGCCGGCAGGTTTATTAATTACTAACAGATGATCATCTTCATAGATAATATCTAAGGCGATATTTTCAGGTAATGAGTCGGTACGCTCTACCACCACAGGCTGAACACTTATTTGCTCTCCACCTGCTAATTTATCTTTATTTTTTCTCTGTTTGCCATTAACTAGAATATTTCCTGATTTAATCCATTTTTGTAACTGACTACGAGAATATTGAGGACAAAACTCTGCCGCTATTTGATCTACTCTAAACCCTGCCCGCTCATAAGGGACATCAAATAAAATAGGTGTTTGTTCAGTCATAATTTTCCGTCAGTATCAGAGTGTTAAATTAAGTGGTGCTATAGAGGCACTATAGAGATAATGCATTGCTCAGCCGTAGGATAATAGCCTAATATCATGTACAATTACCTATTCAATTAACTTAATTACTATGAAAATGCCTATTAACAACTCAAATTATAAAGGTAATACCATGAAATTATGGACGTATTTTTTATCTATCGTCTTAATCTTTTTGCTCTCTGCTTGCTCGGGGCTAAGCTCGCAAAAACAAGCAGATCCAACTAAGGGCTATTCGGCTAATAAATTATTTCAAGATGCTCAAGCCGCCCTTAAAAGTGGCGATTATGGTGAGGCGATTAAAAAATACGAAATATTACAAGCTCGCTATCCACTAGGGCGTTTTGCACAGCAATCATTACTAGAGTCGGCTTTCGCTTATTACAAATACGACGAAGCAGACACTGCTCTTGATACTATAGATCGTTATATGCGCATGTATCCTCGTAGCCCTAAGATGGACTATGCTATTTATTTACGAGGCTTAATAAACTTCAATCGTGGCGGCAGTATTATTGATAAAATCTTCCCTCGTAGTTTTTCAGATTTAGATAATGTACGCCAAAAAGAAGCATTTCATGATTTTGCAAAATTACTAACACGCTATCCAAACAGTGAATATGCTAAAGATGCAAAGCAAAGAATGAGCTTTTTAAAGAACTCACTCGGACAATCGGAAGTTAATATTGCAAAATATTATATGACACGCAACGCCTATCTTGCTGCCTTTAATCGTGCCGATTACACGATTTCGCACCACCAAGGAACCCCTGCCATTATAGAAGCATTACGCATTAAATACTGCGCGGCAAAAGCCTTGAAAAAACAACAAATTGCTAATAATACTAAACGTGTTATAAACTTAAATTTCCCCAAAATTAAAACCATAAATTGTACTTTCAAATGATAGATAAAAAAACACAAACCGAAATGGAAGCCGCTGCTTTTCGTGGGCTTATTGAGCATTTACAACGTCGCTCTGATGTTCAAAATATAGATATTATGAATTTGGCAGGATTTTGTCGAAATTGCCTGAGCAAATGGTATATGAATGCTGGTAATGATTTAGGCGAAGATATTAGCTATGCCGAAGCACAAAAATACGTTTATGGCATGACGATTGAAGAGTGGAAA
>JALVDG010000297.1 GCA_027009095.1 Thiotrichaceae bacterium | reverse complement strand
TATTAGTTTTATTAGTTTTTTTGGTTTCCCTTTTTAAGTATAAAAATTTTTCCCTGTACGGGAGATTAATATACCTTCATTCCTCTTCTCAGCTACCATCTAGTTGATACTTTCATATAAAAAATAAATATTATAATTACAAATACTTATATTGTTTTTTTACTTATTTAGATGAATGTTCAGACTCTAATCTAACTTAACCGCAAAGCTTAGTATCATTGATTCCCCTGGTAGTAATGTGATGCTTGCACCATCAACACTGCCTGCCGAAATAACACCCTCTGTACCTGCCTCTCCACCTGTAATATTTCCTGCATCACCTCCTGTGCTCATACTGACGACTGCACCACCTAAAAAAGTAGTAAAGGTCGGTGATGCATCGTCAATACGCGCATTTTTCACACTGACAGAACCTTTGTTTGTAGCGGTAAGACGATAAATAATGCAGTTTCCTGGTTGTACCTGAAACGATGTTGCTGAAAATTCAGTATCTGCTGCCCCGTCGCACTCAGCATCAACCGCTTGTTCTTTTAGTAACGATACTTTAGAGGTATTCACATTTGTAATGTCTTTTACCTTATCGGTTAATACCTCTCCTGTACACGTTGCTGGGTCACCATCCCCATCGTCTTTATATCCTGTTACGCTTAGGGTTTGTATATTTTTAAGCCCCATTGCTGCATTCGCGGGCGGTAATAACTTGATTAAAATAGGAAAACTCTCTCCCGCTGCAAGTGTTTGATCAACTAAAGGGGTATCGCCTCCATCTAGTTGTCCATCTTCATTTACATCTTTATAAATAACAGATGACCAGCCCGACTGAGGATCTAAATCAACTGAAGTCACATTAATACATTCCAATGCAGTATTACCGTTATTTGTAATGCGATGAGGGTAAACAATCGATCCACCTGGTTCTACTTGTCCTGATTGGTCAATAGCTATGCTGAGTGCTGCTTGTTCTGCAATCATCACCGCATCGTATTTTGTGTCAGTCGCTCCTGTTAGTGCTGATAGTACTCGGAAATAAATAGGATGTTCTACATTATCTGCAACTGCATTCGCAGGAGATGTGACTACGGCACAGACTTGTTGATTAGCACCTGCTGAGATATTACTTGTGGTTGTTATGGCTTGACCTAAAGTTGTACAGTCTCCATTACCCCCATCAAGATGAAATTTAACACTCCAACCTGCTTCAATGCTATTGGGTGAAAAAGGAGTATCTTTACTGTATTGGAGTTGATAACTATTAGAGATATTACTTGTATTATTAATAAATAAAGAGAAGATTGCTTGTTCTCCAGCATTTATTGTTTTAGTCGTTACCGCACTTGCTTCTGGACCTGCACCTGCACCAGCGGCATTGCCTCCTGCACTATTGTTGGTGAGATCAACAGAATCACTGGTGATTTCATTTAGCACATCGCTGACGGTATCAGAAATATTACTATCACTGACAGATGTGGCTGTCTTTGTCACTTTAAAACCTGCACCACCATTATTACCTGATGCATCACTTGGTAGCACGGCTTTAAGCACTACTTTATAACTTGCGCCGACAGCCATTATGCCTGTATCTACGATACCGTTATTATTGCTATCCATTAGGGGTGTAAAACCATCTGATTGAAATAATTGGAACACAGTGCCTGTAGGATAGGTAGAGCTTGCTTCATCAATCGTGATATCAAAGGTATCGTCAGCATTACCTGTATTACGAATAATATTATCGAAAGAAACGGTTGCACCTTTGCTTGCAGTGGCGACAATAAAGGCATCTTTTGTTCCACCTAGGTTATCTGCATCAGAATTATTTAAACTAGTCGAGCCATTGGCTACTACCCCAAGCTGTTGAATAACTTCAAATGGTACTTGGTTGGTTTGAGAAGCTGGGATATTGCTTGTGCCATTATTATAAGAAAACTCTGCTATATTTAATAAGTTACTCGCATTTAAACCACTATCGATATTAACAGCAAAAGTAACTTCTCCCGATGCGCCTGCGGCAACTTCTGCAATGGTAAAAGATACTCTATCGGTACAATCAGCCGTATAAGCACAATAGCTTATGACTGTTGGGGCGGTTCCTTGAGCATCAGCAATATCTGCATCGGTTAAAACATCACTACCCGTTTCACTCCAACGTCCACTGGTCGCGCTATAGGTCATTCCTGCTGGTAATATATCTGTTACCTGCACATTTGTTGCCGTCACTACACCGGTGTTTATATATTTCAACGTAATGGTATAAGTACCACTTGGCGATGCACCTGAATTGGCACTCATACTTTTTATGACATTAATAACCGCATCTTCAGATACAATAACGGTATCAGTGTTGGTCTTTTCGACCACTAAATCAGTCGGTGTTTCTACAAAGGTACTGGTTCCTTTAACGGTTAATTGTCCCTGCTGATTTTTGCTTGCGGAAGCTGGAATTTCTGCTCCAATAACAAAGTAGAAGGACTCATCTGCCGCTAATGCGCCTGTTGATGAAATGGGGGTGGCATTGTCTGGCAAACCATCTTTATTGGCATCGGCATAAATAAAGACCTTAGTTAGATCAAAGTCATAATCATCACCAGTCGTCACATTAGCGATGCTTAAATCATAAGTATCAACACCATTACCTGTATTGCTTAATACATGTGGTAAATAGACCGTATTGCCTACAACACCATGGCGTGTTTGGTCTTGTACCAGCTCCATTGCACCTACTTGCTGTATTAATGTTGCGACGACATTCGATGTTGCCATTTGCTCGACACCATTTGCATCTTTATAGGTTGCACTTGCTTGATTTTGTATCAATGTGCCTGCAGCAGGGGATTTAGCTTGAACTGCAAACGATAGTAGTAGACTGAAAATCAAGCCCCAGATGGTAAATGCTTTATTTTGATGGCAATAGTTCATGATGTTGTCTCATTGTTATTATTATTTTTACAGAACTAATTAGAAGTGTGAAAAACACCTGGTCTGTTTCTTGCAACCTTAATTTAAAGGCTTGCTCTGTGACTAAAAGCAAGCCCTTATAATTAAAGCTTTCTTATTTTAAATTGCATTATTCTTGCACAATCGAGCAAAGCTTAAAGTACAGGTCCTGGTGCTTTAAATTTAGATTGCTTTGGTTGTATCTCTAGTGCGAGCGGTCTGCCTCGAGAGTCTAGTAGCATTAACTCAACACGACGGTTGATACTACGCTCTTGTACCGACTTACCAAGAATAGGTAGCTCTTCTCCTAATGGTGAAACTCGGATTCTTGATTTAGCAATACCTTTGCTCATCATATAGTTAATCACACTTTGTTGCCGTTTTATTGCGAGGCGACGGTTATAGGCATTAGAGCCTTTAAAGTCGGTGAAAGACTGTACATTAAGCTTTAAGTTTCTATGTTTTTTTAATACGGATATATCGGCATCTAAACGTTTTTTCTCTGCGGCAGTTAGCGTTGCCGAATCAAAACCGAAGTACACTGCAGGCTCCCAACGAATACCATGTACCACTTTATTTTTTATTTTGGTTTTATATTTGGTGACAACCTTTGTTTTATATTTTGTAACATATTCTTTTTTGACTTTAACTTTTTCGACGACTCGCTCAACCACTTTAACTTTAGGTTTGGGAATATCACAACTATTGTCATACTCTGCATAAAGAGAATCGGTACTTGCGCAGCCAGATAAGGTCATCGCAACGATACTAACAGTTGTCACCAGTATAAAGGGTGACTTAAACGTGTTTTTTTGAGGATATTTATTTATTGTTTTCATTATTACTCTCCAAACCATTTGCCAAAGGTATCCAACACGCTATTTTTTTCTGTGCTGTCATCTTCGATTTTATTTTTATTATTTGTCGCTTTTGTTGCAGAATTTGTCATCGGTATTTCTACTCTATTGCGATCTTCTTGTTTTTCTCCACTTAACCAACCTAGATTTTTCTCATCAAACTTATATTGCATACCCACGTATACACCTTGTTTGTTATAGGCTTCGCTATCAAGGTCTTCATCTTCAAAGCCTTTGATGTTATAGCCTATGCCAACACGCATATTTTGTTGTAATAGATAGTTAAGACCTAAACCAGCTGAGAATTGACGTTCTTTAAAACCATCGGTTGCTAACATGCCACCATGAATATCGGCATCGAAACGTTTATCAATATCCCAGATGAGTCGTCCATCCATTAGGGTTGTATTCGTTGTGATATCGACACTGCCTCTATTACATTTTTCATATTTATTTCCTAAGCGTCCAGAAATTGTTACTGACTCATCTATCTGATAACTCTGATGTGTTGACAATATATGCTTGTTACAATCATCTTTAGCACTAAAGCCACGTTTCATTTTATTTTCGTACATAAATAACATGCTGTGTTTATTATTTAAACGTGGACGTAGTGATAAGCCAACTGAGAAGGTATTACTTAGCTGTAATTTTTCTTTATTTTTCTCCCAGTCAAAACGAGCCGAGTCACGCAATAACATACTCCACTCTTCGCTTAGGCGTGAAACATATGTTCCATCAACACCAATATAGTCACTTTCATCGTCATGGCGTAATTCAACACGACCACTTTTACGTTCGTTTTTATTACGCACATCCTTTACACCTACTGAAACAGCAACCGAGTCTTTGCCTGAACCTTCAATGTTCTTCACAATTTCCATTCTTGGTGCGACAGATAAGCCCTTCTTTATTTCATAGTCGCCACGGATACCCGATGCTGTCTCTAAATCACGACCATTCGTTGTACCGCGCATACGATACTCAGAGTAAACTTCTGTTGAAGGGAGAATATTAGATTTCACTCCCGCAGAGAATGTCGTTTGCTTTTGAGCACTCGATAAACCACTTACTCCCGACATACTACTGATCTGCTCTGCTTTGGTATAAAGCTTCACTTTGTCATGCACTTGAAGATCTGCACCAATAGCAGCGCGACGGCGATCACTGTTGCCTATATCTTGCTCATACTCGGCTGAAACATTACCTTTACGGTTAGCAATATTAAGTGGTGTTTTTGCGCCAACAATAACCGTATTAAAGCTATCGTTATCTGCTAAGTTCTTCTGCCTGATATGGCGCGCACCTGCTTTTAAGGTAACATCACCTGCTTTTACATCCGCAGTGACACCAACACTCTGCTGTACTGAGTCATCACTCAAATTTTTAGAATGAATTGCCTCTACATTAAGCCCTACATTTTTATTAATACGTTGACGATGTGCTATACGTAGCTCTTCTTTATCTGCTGTGACACCTCCTGTTGGGTTATCGTAGTTCTTATCCGCACGACCATAGATGATATTGGTTTTACTACTTGCATCCCATTTTTTCTCTACTCCTATGCGCACCGCCTTGCCGTCTTCTTTACTTGCTGACTGATGCTTGAGTTTTGCAACGCTTGCAGTAATACGTGCATCCTTATTTTTATATTCAGCTGAAAGTCCCGTTATATTTTTACCTTCAGTGCTATTGTTATCATAAGAATAGCTCGCCCCAACATTGAGTTCTTTAGTAACTTGATGATTTAAACGCACTCCAGCAACGGTATACTTCTCACTATTACCTTCTAAGTCATACGAAGCACGAATAAAGACAGGGTTTTGCTTATCGTCTACGCTTGGTATCGCATCACTAAAACTGAGGTATCCTGTTTTCTCATCAAGATTATAATCACCATAGCGACTTAGCTTTTTGATATTAATGACTACGCCTCGGTTATCTCTTGAGTAAGTTACTAATTCAATTACCTCACTATTACGAATCAGTGGATGATGCTTTAAACGATAGTTTAATGCCGTACCTCTACCACGAATCTCTTCATTGGCAATATGATTGTCTTCAGGGCGTGAAACATAAGCTTGAAGACGTGTTTTACCATTATCCAAGATACCATTTAAGCCTGTTAAACTACGTTGTACTCGTGCGACGCTCTCGTGATCCGTTTTTGAATCAGTTAAATAGTCACCATACATTAGGCTATTTTTATTTTTCTCCAGTTTTGCATATAGCTTGCTACGACTTTGTGCATCGTAACCACGTTTTGCATCATCTCCATACACAGGGTATTGACTGTTTGGGTTGATGTCACGGAAACGTTCACCATTTACATCTTTGTCTGAGTCGTATGAAAGTGTTAAATGTACATCACCTTTAATACGCCCCTTCATAAAGACAGCGCCGCGTCCTCTTCTTGTTATTTTATCTCGTACAGAAGCGGGTGCATTGGAACGGTTGTTAAAGATACTTTTACTCGCTCCAATTTCAAAGATACCAACTGCCATCAGTGGACGCATTGGTGCCGTCTGCACAACCTTCACTTCGGCTTTCATCTTACCCTCTGATGCACGCAAGGTAATATCACCTGTATGCTCAGAGCTACGCAAATGCACCACACGTTGACCATTCATCACTTTCACCTGATGACCTGGTGTTTGGTCCTGAATATCGCGCTCAACCCAACTGCCATCGGTTGTTTCTAGTGTCACAAAATGAACGCCACGCGCAGGATAGCCATTACTATCAAGTAACTTAATGGTAAGCGGTAGATAAGAGCGACCACCATCAGCGGCTAATTCATCGGAACTGGCTTCAAAGGTCAGTGTTTTTGCCATTGCAGGGCGTTTAAATGTGCCTTTTACAAGTGTTCGTGAGTTTCCAAACGGGTCTTTTGCAAAGACTTCTAACTGATTTTCACCAGGCTGAAGTTCTACGCCATACCATGTAACAATTTGTGCTCGTTCACGACGGTTTTCGATACGTTCACCTATTTTAGACTTAGGTACATTTTTACCGTTTACACGTAATGTTGGTGTCATTCCTGCTCTAACCACCACCATAAAACGACCATCTAAACTAACGTCATGCTTAGGCCACAACCATGTTCCTTTCTTTGCTTGTTGCTTGGTAACACTTTTGATTAATTTCTTAGGATTTAACATGCCGTCTGCATTTTGAGGAGACTCTAATCTATCAAGTACTGCATCTGGTAAACGCTCATAAATCGTTGAAACAATTTTTGTTTTCAGCTTTGCCGCTGCAAATTGATGCTGTAAGCCAAGCATTGCTTGTTTTTTAAGATTAAAGCCAAACCGTAAGGTATAGAAATCTCCAGACTTATAGATAAAGCTATGATATTTCGCAACTTTTGGTAATCCTTCTCTGACTTTTTCTGCCTTAGCTTTACTTGAATAACGACCTAACTGTAAGGAGTAACCACGGTTTATTCCTTTTCCTGCCGCTATATTTTCTTTAATCGAGCGACTAACAAAGTCAACGGTACCATTTGATAAATCACCATCTGCTCCTGTCTTTTTATTTAGGTTGTATGAGCTACCAGTATTTTCAGGATTATATTTAGCTGCATTATCAAGCATCCAATCAGTACGCCCATTATTACGCGACATAATTTGCTCGAATATGATTTCAGCATCTTCTTTTGGACACATCGCAGCAAAGTCTGCACGATGGAAGCCACCCCGTTTCATATCAACTAAACGGCTACCAGCATCTGCCATATGGCGATTATCTAATGGCTTTAAGCGGAGTCCTTCTGGCAAAGTAATAGGGTCTACCTTCACTATATGATTTCCAGGCTTTATGCCATATAAACTGTATTGACCATTGCCATCGGTGATTACCCAAGTGCCATCTTCAAGGTACAGTTTAACGCCACCGATTGGCCATTCACCCTTTGACTGGATATTAGAGCAATCTGCGTCTACATAAATTTTTCCGAAAATAATACCATTTTCACCTAAAACACCTGATTGAGTGACTTTGACTTTGACACTCGATTTATTTGAGTGAATATAATAACTCGTTTCTGTTCGCCCAATTGCTTCGGCAGTATTTACGCCATCACTGTCTATCGCACCTGCAGATACCCTTAACTTATATTTTAAAGTGTGTGACTTTTGATCTAGCCTTCCTTTTTTGATGTTGTCGATAAAAGGTAGGTTGTCAAAGGTTAGATTAGGTCCAGGTGCTCCTATTGGATCATCAATCGATTGACCATCAAGTTGAGCGCTACCTTCCACATAACGGAAACCATAAGGAAGGCGGTCTCTAATTTTTAGTGCATAGAGATCTTTCGATAAGTGATTTTCTATCCTAATTGAATAGTCTACAAAGTCTCCTACATCAACATTTTTCGATGCTACCGTCTTATCGAGTGTTAGAAAACTGCTTCCTGTTGTAATAGGGTCTAGAGGAATATCAGCAACCAATAGAGATTCAAGTTTAAAAATTCCGCTATTAGTGACACCATAGAAACCATCCCTACCATAGGAATATTGCTTAACGGTACGATCGATAAAAGATTCTGCCGTCATTTTACTGGGAAAGGTATATCCTTCTGGCGGTGTGACATCAATATAATATTTTATACTTGGATATAAGTATGGAAACTGATATTTACCATCTTCTTTTGTATATTGAACGGTATACGGGTCGCCTGTTAAAGGATCTATTGCTGGTTTTCCATCTTCTGTTCTTATAATAACAGCTGCCCCTTTCACTGGTTCATTAAATGCTGCATTAAAAACTATTCCTAGAGGATCAATTAATGCAGTATCATTTTTTGCACCTAAGCCATCAATAGTGACTTGAATGTGACCATCAGCTGAGCTTTGTAAAGTACAATTTGTATTAATATTATTATCATAAATAACGTCAGTAGCATTTCCTGATGGGCAGGTTTGTCCTGCACCTTTTATAGTGGAGCTTAAACGTAAAGGACGAATGGCTCTAAATATACCTGTATTGGGTCCTGTTTCTTTAACAAGCACATACAATATATCACCTGTTGCAGAGGTTACTTTTGCAGTATGGACTTCTGCTTTATCTCCATCTGTATTTAAATTGCTAGCGTGAACTTCGATATATACACCATCACGAGAAGGATGATAGTTACCGCTTCCATCATCCATGCGATAAAAAGGTGCATCGACAAAATCGTTATTATTATAAAAATCAGGTGCTGTTCCTTCTTTTTTTAGTTCCAAACTAGGGGTTAAAAAACGGATTTCTGTATCATCTTTGTTGTCAACATTGCTACCTTGACCACCATTTCCATTATTGGGTGTTAATGTGACACAAACATCATTACTAACAAACTCAATATTGTCATTGTTATCATCTAATACCGCATGGCTAGAGGCGGTATGTGAGGTAATATTGTTATCCGCAATGAGCTCATAGGCTAATTTACCACTTTGATTTTTT
>JALVDG010000296.1 GCA_027009095.1 Thiotrichaceae bacterium | reverse complement strand
ACCCATAACAAGAGGTGAATTTAGTAAACCAAGAATTCCACCCTCATTATCATCAGCATTCTGATCACCTGTCACAACATCGCTCGAAACGACTCCATCGTCAGCTTGAGAATTTGTATTATCGTCCACAGCTGGATCAGACGAACTACTCTCATCAAAAACCGAAGGTATTTCTGTAGAGCCTTCGACCATTGCTAACGGATCGTTAACCTTGTTAACAGCAGGATCAACTGATTTCGAAGTAGTCTCTGCATTTACCGCATCATCACTACGAACAATATTTCCATCTTGATTAACAGCATTTTTAACCTGCTGACGAATATCGGAACCTTCTTGTATATCAGGAGTAGCAGCAGATACTGGCATACCTAGTTTTGCTTGCAACTCTGCTAACTGCTCATTTTTCAAGGTAATAAGTCGATTCTTCTTACGAAGCAATGACTCTAGCTCTGACACACGGGATTTTAATTCAGTATTAGCATTTATTTTTGCTGCTAAAGACTCATTAGCCTGGACTAACTTCCTTTCTAGCTCGCTAATCTTAGCTGAACCTGTTGTTGATAAATTTTTAGTATTCACCGACTCAGAGGAACTACCAATGACTTCTATTCGTGCCTGTGTATTTTTAGGTGTTGATGAAGGCATAACGCCATGAGTAGCAGGCTTTTTCACTTGCTTCTGAGAAACAGTTTTCCTTGCTAATTTTGAACGATATTTACGCCATTCAGATGAGTGCTTGTAAATGTTTGATTTTGCCTTAGCATAAGAAATACGCAAAGCATCCCTTCTTGATGGGCGACTCAGCAAAGCACCTGCTTTTAGGTTATTAATATTTCTCTTTCTAAAAGCAGTTGGATTAGCGCGAAAAATAGCCATCATCATTTGCTCTGTACGTACACCTCTATACCCTAGCTTCTTGGCAACCTTATATAAGCTATCCCCACGAACAACTCTATATTTTTTTGTATGTGCACGTTTGCTTGCTTGAGTAACGCTACGCTGTTTTGAAGTCGTAGCATTACGCGCAGGAGCAATAGTTCTTTTAGATACTTGTTTCTCTGGATGTGAGGCTTGTTGTTGAGGCGTTCTTTTTGCTACAACTTGTTGTTGGCGTTTAGGCTCAGCACGAACACCTACCGTATTATTGCTTACGGCAGTACCTGGCTGAACTAAAACAGGAGGGTCTAATAAAACAGTGTACTCTTTTAACAGTTGTCCATTAGGCCAACTAACTTCTAAAAGGAAGTTTAAAAATGGCTGATTTATCGGCTGATCAGAACTGACGAAAATAACAGGCTTGCCATTTTCAACACTTGGCGTAAAGCTGATGCTATCTAAATACTTTGGTCGTTCAATTCCGACACGCCTAAACACTTCAGGCGAAGCAATACGAACTTTTAAACGTCTGGTGTCAGCAGCACTTGCTGACAATAAATTAATTTTAGCACGGAATGGCTGATTCAAATGAGAGCTAGATTCGATCTCTCCTAAACCTAAAGCATAGGTGGCAGATGAGTATGAAACAGCTAGACACACAGCTAAACTCAAGGCTTTTTTATTCACGAATGTAATCCCCTTAAACAGCATACCGCTAAACTCCTTCATATCTCTAAATGCTGACCTAATTGCCGCTTAGAAAGAATGATTAACGATGATTTATTATTATAATGTTTACAAAATAATACCTCTAAAATGTTTATAGAGATATCCAGAGGTATTACCCTCCTCTATAGTGCAATTTGTATCAAATACGCCATGAATAGTAACTGAATACAGGCAATTAAGCTGTCACAAGCCGACCAAGCATGTCACTTTCTGACAAAGTTGGCACATTTGGAAGGCTAAAGGGTAGATTTAACAATAAAAACTATAAATAATCCTTAATTAATACTTCTGCTATTTGAATACTATTTAGTGCAGCACCTTTGCGAACATTATCGGCAACAACCCACATATTCAGCCCACTGTGATGTGAAATATCTTCACGAATACGACCAACATAAACTGGGTCTGTATTGACACCCTCAGTCACTGCTGTTGGATAACCACCATCTACGCGATCATCAATGACGACAACACCTGGGGCTGCATTCAAAAGCTCTGTAGCATACTCGACAGATATTTTCTCTCGCGTTTCTATATGTATTGCTTCTGAATGTCCATAAAAGACAGGAACACGAACAGCAGTAGGGTTAACAAGAATATCATCATCTTCAAATATCTTGCGGGTTTCCCAAACCATCTTCATTTCCTCTTTAGTATAGCCATTATCCATAAACACATCAATCTGCGGTAAAACATTGAAAGCTATCTGTTTTGGGTAAGTCTTTATCTTTGCTTCTTTTGCGTTCAATAAAGCAGTGGTTTGAGATGCCAACTCTTCTATTCCAGGCTTACCTGTCCCAGCAACGGCTTGGTAGGTTGCAACATTAATTCTGGTAATTTTTACTGCATCATGTATTGGTTTTAAAGCAACCAGCATCTGAATGGTAGAACAATTCGGATTAGCGATAATTCCTTTATTGGTATAATTAGCCACAGCATGAGAATTCACTTCTGGCACAACAAGCGGAATATCTTCTTCATAGCGAAATTCAGAGGTGTTATCAATAACAACACATCCCGCTTTTGCTGCAATAGGTGCATATATCTTAGAGATTGCTCCGCCTGGAGAAAATAAGCCAATTTGTACTTTTGAAAAATCAAAATCAGCTAAATTCTCTACTACAAGAATTTTATCGCCAAACTCAACCTTCTTTCCCGCGGAGCGTTCACTAGCCAATGCATAAACTTTACCAACGGGAAAGTTTCGTTCAGCTAAGATAGATAGCATTGTCTCCCCTACCGCTCCTGTTACACCCACTACCGCTATATCAAATGTTCTCATTTTTCTAAACCTTAAATTTCAAAGGACTTTGACTAATAAAAAGCCCTATTTAAAAAATTATACTCTAAAATAAACTAAAGTTATTTAATTACTCTAGATACTTTAAATTGTTATGCTTTTAAAGCCGCGACAACTGCATTACCCATCTCAGTTGTCGTTACTTGTTTCATGCCATCGACATAAATATCAGCTGTTCGATAACCTTGCTCCAGCACCTTATTAACAGCATCATCAATTTTTTGAGCTAACGCTGCATTGTCCAGTGAATAACGCAACATCATGCTCACAGACATTATCGTTGCTAGAGGATTGGCAATATTTTGACCCTCTATATCGGGAGCAGAGCCATGTATTGGCTCATACATACCCATACCACTAGCATTAAGTGATGCTGAAGGTAGCATACCGATTGATCCTGTTAGCATTGCTGCTGCATCGGATAAAATATCACCAAATAGATTACCTGTAACAATCACGTCAAACTGTTTTGGTTCTTTTACTAATTGCATTGCCGCATTATCAACGTACATATGACTTAGCTCAACTTCTGGATATTCTGCTGATACACGGATAACTACTTCACGCCATAATTCAGAAACTTCTAACACATTTGCTTTATCAACAGAGCATAAACGCTTGCCACGTTGCATTGCGATTTTAAATGCTGAGTGAGCAATACGCTCTATTTCAGATTCTTTATAAACCATTGTGTTATAAGCAAAACGCTCACCACTTTCATTCGTTTCAATTGCACGAGGTTGTCCAAAATAAATACCTCCTGTTAGCTCCCGAACGATCATAATATCTAAGCCGGCAACCACCTCAGGACGAAGAGAAGAAGCATCTGCTAATGTCTCGTTTAAAATTGCAGGGCGTAAGTTTGAAAACAAGTCTAGATCTTCACGAATGGCTAATAAACCACGCTCTGGACGTAATTCGCGCGGCAAATCTTCATACTGATAGCCACCAACTGCTCCTAATAAAATAGCATCTGCTGTTGCCGCTTTTTTCTTTGTATCTTCTGGATAAGGGTGACCAGATGCATCATAGGCTGCGCCACCAATATCAGCGTACTCTAGCTCAACGTCTAGACCAAAGTCGGCGCTTAATACATCAATTACTTTAATCGCTTCTGCAACAATCTCTTTTCCAATACCATCACCAGGTAAAACAAGAATTTTCTGTGTCATTTTTATTCCAAGTCAATTATTTAAAGGGGATATTTACTTATGCAAACAACCAAGGAGCTTCTTGTTTGCGTTTTTCTTCATAAGCACGAATATCATCCGCATACTGCAAAGTTAGCCCTATATCATCCAACCCATTTAACATGCAGTGCTTTCTAAAGGCATCTATTTCAAAAGAAAATACTTCTCCTGTTGGCGTAATGACTTCTTGTTTTTCAAGATCAATCGTAAGCTCATAAGTATCTGTTGATGCTATTTCTGAAAATATTGCATCAACAATTTGTTCTGATAAAACAATGGGTAACAAGCCATTTTTAAAGCTATTATTAAAAAATATATCAGCATAGCTAGGCGCGATTATTGTACGAAAGCCATAGTCTGTCAAAGCCCAAACGGCATGCTCACGTGATGATCCACAACCAAAATTTTCACGCGCTAACAAAATGGAACCACCTTGATACCGAGCTTGATTTAACACAAAGTCTTTATGAAGCTCTCGCTTGCTGTGATCCATTCCTGGCTCGCCTGCCACTTTATAACGCCAGTCATCAAATAAAGTAGGACCAAAACCACTTTTCTTGACTGATTTTAGATATTGTTTAGGGATAATGGCATCCGTATCAACATTTGCTCTATCCAAAGGGACGACTATGCCTTTATGTACTGTAAATTTTTCCATGATTACGCCTCCTTAGCCAATGTTCTAATGTCAATAAAATGACCATGAATCGCTGCTGCTGCTGCCATTGCAGGGCTGACCAAATGTGTGCGCCCTCCTTGTCCTTGACGACCTTCAAAGTTACGGTTGGAGGTCGATGCACATCGCTCCCCTGGCTCTAAGCGATCTGCATTCATCGCCAAACACATCGAACAACCTGGCTCGCGCCATTCAAAACCAGCATCAATAAATATCTTATCCAAGCCCTCTTCTTCTGCTTGATGTTTTACCAAGCCAGAACCTGGTACAACCATTGCTAGTTTAATATTTTTCGCTACTTTATTACCTTGAGCAATCTTTGCTGCTTCACGTATATCTTCAATACGAGAGTTTGTACACGAACCGATAAACACCTTATCGACGTTAATATTATCAATCGCTTCACCTGCTTTTAAGCCCATATACTCGAGTGCTGCTTGAATACCATTACTTTTTACTGCATCTGTTTCATCTGCGGGATTAGGAATTGTTGCACTAATTGGCAATACCATTTCTGGCGATGTTCCCCATGTGACTTGAGGTTCAATTTTAGCTGCATCTAAACGTACCACTAAATCGAACTCAGCGTCGTCATCGGATACTAAATCTTGCCAAGCTTCTACTGCTTTATCCCACGTTTCACCTGTTGGCGCAAAAGGACGACCTTTAATATAATCAATCGTTGTTTGATCGACCGCAATCATTCCTGCACGCGCACCTGCCTCAATTGCCATATTGCAAACGGTCATGCGTCCTTCGATAGATAGGTCACGGATAGCCTCTCCTGCAAACTCTATTGCATAGCCTGTCCCACCTGCGGTACCAATTTCACCAATAATGGCTAATACAATATCTTTTGCAGTAACGCCTGCTTGTACTTTTCCATCAACAGAAATAAGCATATTTTTCATTTTTGATTGAATTAAGCACTGTGTCGCCATCACGTGCTCAACCTCAGAAGTACCAATACCATGTGCTAATGCACCAAAAGCACCATGCGTTGAGGTATGTGAATCGCCACATACAACTGTCATTCCTGGCAAAGTAGCACCCTGCTCTGGACCAATAACATGAACGATGCCCTGACGAATATCATCCATCAAAAACTCTTTAACGTTAAAATCTTCACAGTTTTTATTCAGTGTTTCGACTTGAACTTTAGCAACAGGATCATCAATACCTGCTGTACCATTTCCACGATGCTGTTTCGTTGTTGGCACATTATGGTCAGGTACTGCTAAAATGGAATTTGCGCGCCATAAACTACGTCCTGCCAACCTTAAACCTTCAAATGCTTGGGGTGATGTGACCTCATGCACTAAATGACGGTCGATATAAAGCAAGGCTGTACCATCCTCCTCTTCCCGTACAACATGGGCATCCCATAATTTATCGTATAATGTCTTAGCTGCCATTAGAACCCCTCTTTTTATATTTAACTGAGCAGTGATCTTACTGTTTTAATAGTAATAACTCTAATTGATTATTTTCATAAAAATAAGTCTCACTAGGAATATATGCAACTACTCAGCATAATCGGTAACTGCTCAGATTGCGCTCTATTTTGTTCCAGTTCAAGGCAAAAGGGCGGAGTTTAAAATTAGAGTGCAAGCTGAGTAGTTACGAATATATAAGCAAGAAATACAATACGGAAAGTATTGTTATCGACAACAAAATAACTAATAATGAGAAGTATTAGGCTAAAAACCTAATAACATATTAAATTTTATATAATTAATACAATTTGGAGAAAAATCATGGCTGAATGGCGACAAGTAGCAAAGGTAATGGCATTAGGAGACGGACATATTAGTATCAAAGAAGTAGAGATACTTCGCAAGGTTATTCTTGCTGATGGCAGTGCAAATAAAAGTGAATTATCTTTTTTAAAAGAAATTAAAAAAGAAGCAAAAACAACTGTAAAGGCACTTGATGATTTGATCGCTGATTGTGAAAAAGTAGCAAAATAAGAATATAAACAATAACTACTCAGCATAATCAATAACTGCTTAGATTGCGCTCTATTTTGTTCGAGTTAAAGGCAAAAGGGCAAAGTTTATAAGCATATGTGCACTTTTAAGGTAGAAATCAGGCAAAATGGAGTGCAAGCTGAGTAGTTATTATAAACACTTTTAAAGTGCAAAATAGGATATGATCAGTGGTCTATTATTTTTTTAGTTTTCAAAGGGAAACATAAAATGTTGTGGCTGAAAGCATTTCATATCCTATTTGTGATGTCATGGATGGCAGGTATTTTTTATCTACCCAGAATTTTTGTACATTATGTAGAAGGCAAAAAAGCAGGACAACGAGTAGATCGCCTAGAAATTATGGCAAAAAAGCTCTATAGCTTTATGAGCTTAATGATGATGCTAGCACTAGGTACAGGGCTTTGGTTATGGCTAGCATACTGGCCACTTTCAATGGGTTGGTTACACATTAAACTTACCTTTGTTGCGTTTTTAATTGTCTATCATCTTTGGTGCAAAAGACGTATGAATGAAATGCAACAAGGAACAATAAAAGAATACATGCTTAATTATCGATGGTTAAATGAGCTGCCTTTACTTTTTACCTTGGTTATTTTGATCATGGTTGTTGTTAAGCCATTTTAATCGACAATGCTACCTTCCTTAAAAAACATGAAATATACCTGAATCCGTAACTTCAATGCAGATAACAGGGGAATAAGGTGTTGGTTTAGCGGAATTTAAAAAAATCTTAGTTTCACCCCTAAGTTAAGCGAGTATTTTAATACCCATGATGAATCAATAATCTATTCACTGTGCCATAGTGAAGTCACGGATTCAGGATATAGAGAAGAACGAGGCATTGTTGAGTTCTAGCCAATAGATTCTGCTGCAGATAAAATTGAGTTATCTAGCTTCTTTTGGTACATGACATGGTTTTAGTTTTAAATGTACCTGCATAGCTAAATACTTCTCCGAAGATTGGATGTGTCATTCTAAAATCCATCGCAAATTCATTATCACTTAAAGCCGTTTCCACAATCGTTGTGTGTCCTAATACTAGCCACTCAGGTATTGGGAGCAAGAATTTTCCTAATTTAACTACATAGCTTTTTCCTGAGTAATGGAGTTGTTTGTCTTTAACGGAGACTGCCATGCGTAGGCCGAGGATAGGATTGATGTATTCTATCAGCTCATTGCCTTTTGCATAAACCCAGTGGCTTTTGAAGTAGATTGTTTTTCCATTGGGGAAGCTGATGCTGCGTTTCCAGTATTGAGTATCATCTTGCATGTACTTTTCGACGGTGGTAGGTACGTTTTTTCCGCGTTGATTGACCAGTGCGCCCATTAATCTCATCAGGCTTAAATAAGGTTGCATCGCGCGAGGGTAATCAATATCCAATGTGCCAATATCCATATTTGTTGTTTCTTGATAGTGAGCTTGTAGCGAGACAGGTAAATCTTGCCATTGTGAGCCAAGAGCTTGTTGCATAAGTGATGTTGTCATTATTTCTCTCCTAAAAAGTGGGTTTTAAGACCATGATGAAGACAATAGAAATCATCGCGATAAATGCAGGTACACCGAGCCAAAACCAAATGCGAGCGTAGTGCCAATAAAGTTTGGGTAATTCGCTTTGTGTTTCATCGGCAAGACAAGATAGTTTTTTCATGCGAATTTGTAGCCAGACCACGGGGATCCAACAACATCCTGCAAAGGCGTATAAGGCTAGGCTTATCACAACCCAAGGTGTGCTTAGTGGAATATGGGCGATGTTTAGCATCCAGATACCCGTTAATGGTTGAATAATGATCGTTGGTGTAGTGAATATCCAATCGGCTAAAACAACATGACAATTAGTGACAGCAATAGGTGAAACGCGGCGACTATTGTCTGCCATCCATTTGTAAAAGGCACTGCCTAGCCCTGTACCGAATAGTAGTACCATGCTGATAATATGGATGTATTTAATCAGTAGATACGTCATTTTACATTCTCCATTTTTAACATAGCCGTATTAATGTCGAGTGGTTTGCGCCCTAAAAAATGAACCAGTGGTTTAACATCTGCGGTATTCCCCTGTTGCAACATGCGTAAATTATCGGGATGCATTAAAGGAAATAGTTGTTTTCCTAAGTTGGATAGTGGCAATAAGAAGGTGCTAGGTATATTGACGATGATGGCTTTAGGTTTATTTTGTGCGGTTCGTATTGCTTGAAGATAGTCAGCAAGGCTAATGGCTTTAGGACCAACGACATCAATAGTTTGTTGATTATTAGTAGCGTGTAAACATTGGATAACGGTTGCGACTAAATCATCAATATAAATGGGTTGGATCTTTTGTTTTCCTGCATCAGGCAATGGAATAATAGGGAGTTTAGCAAGGCGTTTAAATAGGGCTAGGCTCGCACCACCTTTTCCGTAAACAAGGGAAGGACGTAAAATAAACCATGAGATGGGTAACTTGCGTAACACATTATCAGCGGCTAATTTACTGAGTTGATAGGGCGT
>JALVDG010000295.1 GCA_027009095.1 Thiotrichaceae bacterium | reverse complement strand
TTCACTAATGGTATGTTCAACTTGTACACGTGGATTTACTTCAATAAAGTAAATATTCTCTTCTTTATCAACCAAAAACTCGACTGTACCTGCATTGTTATAATTTACTTTTTTGGTGACTGCTATTGCATAATCGTATAATTTTTGACGTGTTGCATCCGATAGCCCTGTGCTCGGTGCTACTTCTACCACCTTTTGAAAGCGTCGTTGTACCGAACAATCACGCTCATAGAGATGCACTAGATTTCCGTGTCGATCGCCTAATATTTGAATTTCGATATGCTTAGGTGCATCAATATATTTTTCTAAAAATAAAGTATCATCGCCAAATGCCTTCGCCGCTTCATTACGTGCATCATTAAAAGATGTGGCTAATTCATCTGCCGAACGCAGTACACGCATACCACGCCCACCACCACCAGAAGCTGCTTTTATCATTAGCGGAAAACCAATACGCTGTGCTTCTTGTATGGCAATATCGACACTATCGAGTGCTATTTTGCTGTCTTCTATTATAGGTAAGCCTGCCTTAATGGCGTTTTCTTTGGCTTCGATTTTATCGCCTAATTGCTCCATCACTTCAGGGTCAGGACCGATAAAAATAATCCCTTCTTCACGACAACGCCGTGCAAATTGTACATTTTCAGATAAAAAACCATAACCTGGATGAATAGCATCAACATGGTGTCGTTTTGCTGTTGCTATCATCGCCTCAATATCTAAATAAGGTGATAGCGCCTCGTCGTCAGCGCCTATTTGATAGGCTTCATCCGATTTGTAACGGTGCGGAGAAAAACGGTCTTCATAGGCATATACAGCTACTGTGGTTAATTTTAACTCAAATGCTGCGCGTAATATTCTAATCGCTATTTCGCCACGATTAGCGACCATTAATTTTTTGATTTTTTTTATCATTGCCATATCTCCTACTGAAAATAAAAGTGCTGCTTTTAAGAAACCTGCACATTCCTAAATACACCCTACACCCCTTTATAGCGTACTCTCATTATATTTTTGATTACATAGATCAAGCACATAATTAAGTTAGGCATTAGTACAGTTGATACATAGATTAAAAAAATAGCAAAAAAGTATTGCAATATAATAATATTCTAATATAGAATAGCGACATAAATAATTTTAATGATTAAATTTTAGGGGAAATATCATGAACTATCTAAGTGATAATTTAGTAGCAGAAGCACATCAACACGTTGATGTTATTGATACTGACAAAGCATGTGAGATGCTCAAAAAAGGCACTAGCATTATTGATGTACGCGAGCCTGAGGAATATAAAGAAGGGGCAATTCCAGGTGCTATTAATATGCCACGTAGTGTTTTAGAGTTTGTAGTAGGTGAATACCTTGAAGAAGAAGATCGTAATAAACCGCATATTGTTTATTGTAAATCAGGCGGACGTGCAGCATTAGCCGCTGTCACTATGAAAAAAATGGGATACGAAAATGTACATGCTATGCAGCAAGGCTTTGCTCACTGGGAAAGAGAAGGTCGCATGGTTGACAACAAACCTTCTTAATTCATCATTATTCGTATCAAATTTGTAATTACTTAGCCTAATCAGAGTACAAGCTAAGTAGTTACCCAAATATTACAAGGAAATTTATTATGTTATTCAAGCAACTTTTTGATAAAGAAACCTCTACATTCACTTATGTATTAGTTGATGCAGCAACACGCGATGCAGTTATTATTGATCCAGTTTTAGGTAAAATGCAGCGCGACTTAGATGCACTAAAAGAAATGAATGCAGAATTAAAGTATATCGTAGAAACACATGTACATGCCGATCATATTACGGGAGCTTATGATCTAAAACAGGCAACAAATGCAAAGTTTGCGGCGGGAGTTGCGACAGGTCTAACCTGTGGTGATGCGCTATTGGATGAAGGTGAAGTGATTCACTTTGGTCATGAGGTTCTACATGCTATTCCTACTCCAGGACATACAAACGGTTGCACAAGCTATCGATGGCGTGACCGTATTTTCACGGGTGATACCTTGCTGATTAATGCTTGTGGACGTACCGACTTCCAAGAAGGAAGTGCTGAAAATCTCTATAATAGTTTACAGAAGCTTCTTTCTTATCCTGATGAGTATATAGTATACCCCGCACATGACTATAATGGCTTAAGCATTAGTAGCATTGGACAGGAAAAGCGTAACAATCCTTATATTGCGGGAGTATCTAAGGAAGAGTTTATTCAGAAAATGGATAATCTAAATTTACCTAAACCACAGAAAATTGACGAATCATTACCTGCTAACTTACGTTGTGGTAATAATAAAGTTGCGGCTTAAATAGGCTTAAGCCTAGGGCAATCGCACTTAAATTTAGTTGACTTTAATGAACATTTTAAAATCAGCAAGTTACAAGGTTCGCAATTTTGCGAATAAATATAATTCACGAAT
>JALVDG010000294.1 GCA_027009095.1 Thiotrichaceae bacterium | reverse complement strand
TTCCAGCTAATTTATGGGAATCATTACTTAATTTTTCTGGTTACAAACAAGGTAGCCTGCGTTGAGGTACGAAACGAAGACAAAACAACAAAACAAAACATCCAATAAAAATAGCTGAGATAAATTAGTGGATGTCCTATTATTTCTCTATTATTTCCCTATTATTTCCCTTGAACAAATGACGATATGCTGTCGGCTGGCGATGCGAAGATAGATTAGTGTTGAATTTTAGCTTTATGCAATGCGCATCTTAGCCGACCTACCGCGCTTTATTATTGTTTAATAAATTCTTGTGTTAAATCTAAAGTATTAGGAAATCTCCCACTAAATGTTGGATTACCAAAAAATAAAGTGTCAGCATTAATATAAAATATATTGTAATAATCAGTCCCGGTATTGTAATAAAAAGATATCTGTGTCGCTTGAAGACCTCCCGTAGTACTAATATCCTCAAAGAGGACAAATTGACCACTTACTGTAGATATTGGATATCTCCAATTATCAGGGTGTACATCTGGTGGAGTGTAAATATCAGTAGGGACAGAACATGATAAATCCTGATAAGTGTTAATCTCTCTTTTAACTTTAGCTGTTTCTTCATAAGTAACAGAAATACCATCAGATACGTCCATTATGTTCTTGCCCGAAAAAGTTAGCTTAATAACACTATATACATTAGGATCATTCACATTAAGTTTACTATCAAGACTACAACCTCTGATCCATGTTCCTTCTAGAACTGTAGTTTTTCCTGAATCTGAACTGGAACCACCGCATCCATATATAAGAATACTAGATAACATTGTTAATAAAACATATCGGTTCTTCATTAGAGATTCCTTCATTTTAAAAATAGGTGAGTCTCAAAATATATTATTTTACTCACAATCTTTGTTTCAAGCGTTGCAGGACACATAACGAGACTGTAGAAAAATCACGCCACCCGACAAAGTTTTCCAGAAGATGATTAAGTTTAAATAAGATACGTCATCATCTAACATCTTTTATATCAATATGTCGTATGGCGTGCCGTGTAAATTTCGATAAATAATTGAAATATATGGACGGCACTTATACGACCTACCGCGCTCTGCTTATAGCATAAAAATCGGGTTGAGTTAGGGGTCAATGTGATTTGCCTTGTTAGCTGCTGTATCTCGCAAATAGATAAACAACCTTAATAATAGTCGTATAATTGGTTAAATTCCTTACCATTTTTTACTCCTTTTATGAGAGATAACAACCCTTCTTTTCCTGCCTTTCTATACCACTCCTCGACTATGTGTCCAGCCGTCGCATAGGTAACAACGATTTCATTTGGGTCAACATTATTCTGATATTTTTTAACAGATTTATTCCAATCATTGAGAGAAATAAGCTCTTCTTTTTTTGGATGAGGTAGTTTTTTACTTACTACAATATTCCATGCTTTAGCGTTATGGCGTGGTTCATGACTTACTAATACTGATAATCCTTCGTCAAACCAGCTAGGTATTTTTCTCCAATTTAGAATCCCCCCTACACGTTTATATAATTCTGCATGAGACCATTCATGACTAATTAACTCTGCTGTTAATGCTCGTGGAGATAAAACAAGATGGTTTATTATTTGATGTGCTCTAGCTCCACCACCTAATTTTTTAAAGCATTTAGTGGTTGAACAAGCGTATATAATTGGTTTAGACGCTATATTACCCCAAACATCAGCTATATAATTTTTTGCAACAGGAATTTTTTTAATCAATAATTTTTGGTCTACTTCTGTCATTTCTTCATTGACATAGATGTAAGGAGCAATTTTCTTCATATTAATCCATGATGGCGGTAAAACAACTTTAGTTTTTTTGATAGTGCTACAACCAGAGAATAATACTATTGTTGCTAGGATCATGATTATTGAGCTAATAAATAGTCTTGTTTTCAATAAATACTCCTTTCTTTTGAATCCAACTCACGAGTGCTGATTTTAACTAAAGATCGGGTCGAGATAATGGCAGCATTTAGCAGCATTTAGGACAGCCATAATTATTAGCAGCATTTAGGACAGCCATAATTATAGCAGCATTTAGGACAGCCATAATTATGGTTGTCCTAGATTTACTAGATTTACCTTGGAAAAACAAAAACTAAAACACTTCTGATTACTTTTATGTAAAATTATAGTCTAAAGTTGACAAACAGGAGACAGTCATGGAATGGCAACAGGTTATAGAAAACCCTTTTCTTCAAGACCTCCCTTTTAAAATTGAACTAAATAAATGGGGGAAAATTTTGATGAGTCCAGCAAGCAATAATCATGGAAACCTTCAATATGAAGTTGCAAAAAGACTAGATAACAGTAAACGTTCAGGAAAGCTTATTATTGAATGTTCAATCAAAACTTCTGAAGGTGTAAAAGTAGCAGATGTAGCATGGGCATCTGATGGATTTATAGAA
>JALVDG010000293.1 GCA_027009095.1 Thiotrichaceae bacterium | reverse complement strand
GTGCTGTAACCACTGGGATTGAGGAATATTTAGAAAGCCTTGTTCTGCCATATAAAACATCCCTCTTAGCATTTTCCTACCTGTGACCGTAATTTGACCTGTTGCGTTAATCTCAATATTAAAATCGGTATTCATTTGCCAAACTTGCGAACTATGTGGGCGTTTAAAATAATGTAGTGTCAACTCCTCCTCGTCATCTGCTATCCCTGCAAGTTCTAGTTTTTTTATATCTTTTGTGACGATAGAGACCAGCTTATTTTTCTCTAAATTTTGTCGTTGTTGTTTGCTCATCTCAATATCTGATTGATCTAATAAATCAAATAAAGGTGGGAAATGCTGTTTTAACTCTGTCACTTTTTTCTTTAGCGCTTCTTTTTCCAAGCCCTCAACCGATTGATTCAGCAAGTGTCCTGTACCTGTAAGGACTCGTTCTGACAACTCTGGCGTTTCTACCGACTCAATAATACCCGACATAATAAGTAAGACGGTAAAAATGGTGAATATAATCGCTCCAACAAAGGTGAAATATAATGTTAGAAAAAACTTAATCACCTTTCTTCCCAACCATTAGCAACAAATAAATAACCTTGACCACGCACTGTTTTAATACCTTGGGGCGTTGAGGGGTCTTTTTCTAATAGTTTGCGTAGTCGCGAAATACGAATATCAACCGAACGATCTAAACCATCGTATTCGATACCCGATAGTGAGGTAAAAATATAATCTCGACTTAATACCTTTCCTGCATTGCTCGCTAAAAACCATAAAAAATCAAACTCAACGGTAGTTAGTGCAATGTCTTGTTGGTTTAAACTAACCGTTCGCGCTGCATGATTTATGCAAAGTGCACCGAAGTTTAAGCATTCTGTTTTTTCAACAGTAACTTCCGTTTTCGGTATAACACGACGTAATAAAGTACGAATGCGAGCAAGCAATACTCGCGGTTGCACAGGCTTAATCACATAATCATCAGCCCCTAGTTCCAAGCCAACGACCTGATCAAAATCTTCATCTCGCGCCGTCAACATTAAAATGGGATTATCATATTGCTGACGCACCTGCTTGCATATTTCTAAACCATCTAAACCTGGTAGCATCAAATCTAAAATCACTAAATCGGGCTGTAAATCTAAAATACGTTGTACTGCTGTATCCCCCCGAAATTCGACTTCAACTTTAAGCCCTTGTTTTTTTAGATACTCTGCAACAACTGCTGATAGACGTTTGTCGTCTTCAACAAGCAAAATGGTGTGATAGGTAATAGGAGTCTGTTCAGTCATAGATAAAGTGTTATATAGGAGGGAAAAATAAACAAGCTAAGCATTGTTGTTATTTTGTAAAGCACTGTCTACAACACAGACTGTCTTTGGAGGTTTTCCTATTTACCTTGCCGACCTTTATTAGTACACATGCCAAGTACTCTTTCGGTACAAGATACCTCCTGTCCTTTCCATTGATTGCAATGACCAAAAGCATCAGCATCTAAACAATCTTTATGCTTTCCTGAGCAGGAGGTGAGTAAAAATAAAGAGATGAGAGCCAAAATAATATGATATTTTTTCATAAGTTAATTCCTTTTATTTTGTATAGCAATTTAAATAATAGATCTTCTAGGCTTTCTTAGTGAATGCAATATTTACAAAAATACAAACTGCTACATTTCCATAACAATTCAACCACAGACACTACAATAATAAATGACTACTATTTGATTCATTATCTACCCCCCAACATAATAAAAGAGAATCAAATATGAAACATTTACATCATACAATTCCTGCTGTCCTTATTTCTACACTTGTATTATTACCGCTAAGTGCTTCTGCCGAATGGGGAGTCGGTTTTAATTTAGAGACCACTCAAAGCATGTATAAAAAAGAGAAAGGAGACCGTAATACAACGACAGGAACTGTACATATCGAACATCAAGGTGAGCGTTTTAATATTCATAAAGGCATAGTATCTTATGCACTGGTTAATGCAGACAAATATGCAATCGATGTACTTGCCACCTCTAAACATAATGGTTACGAAGCAAAAGATAAGAAGGTTTTTAAGGGCATGAAAAACCGTAAAGCCTCACTTGATGTTGGTATGCGTTTACGTGCTAATACCACTTACCTACCCATTAGCTTATCAGTGACAAAAGACATTCATAAAAACAAAGGAACTGAAATTGGCTTGTCTCTTGGTGGTATTCAAAGCGGTCAAAACGAATGGACAGGCAAACGTAGTGTTTCCGTTGCCCCTGTTTTTGGTGCGGATTGGCAGAGTAAAAAAGTGGTTGATTATTATTATGGTGTTAAAAATTCAGAAGCAACGGCAAACCGCAAAGCATATAAAGGAAAATCTGCCCTAACACCATTTGTTGGCTTAGAAGCTGAGGCAAGACTATCGAAAAACTTTTCTTTAATCGGTAGTGCGAAATATAAACGTTTACCAA
>JALVDG010000292.1 GCA_027009095.1 Thiotrichaceae bacterium | reverse complement strand
TCCAACCACGTTATATTGCTCCCGCAGGGCGAGCCAGAAAGCGGTCATCCACGTTGTTGCACTTTTTGTGAAGGGAATAACCATTCACTGCAAAGTGCGCCTAGTGGCTAACCGCTTTCTGACTCGCTGTATCCGTCAATATAACGTAGTTGATGTACTAGCGTGTTGTTGTAATTAGGCTAGTGCTTTATTTAACTCCGCAAACCCTTCTGCTCTTTGGGTTTGGCAAATTTCTTGACCAAGCTGACGACTTACTTGAGTAATAGAGATTATGCCACGTATGCAGGTACGATCTTCGCGTGTTTGTAATACCAGCATATGGTGTCGTTTGCAGTTTTCTAAACTACTTACAATATCGCCAACTGTTGCTTTTTCGATAGCTTCAAACGGAATAGCATCAAGCTTTTCTAATGGTGTCATAATATCATTAACAGTGATGTCGGCATGAGTTCCACCGTTATTTTGTACAAATAGCATGGGTTTTTCGCCAAGAATATCTTTAGAGGTGATTAATCCCATGAGCTGATCTTGAGAATTATGTACAAATAACAGTCTTACACCACAGGCCAGCATTTTACTGTTTGCTTCTTGGATATTGGCACTGCTGTTGATTTGAAAAGGTGTGATGATGCGTAAATCTGTCATGACACTAAGAGCAGGTGCGTCTTTTGTTACTTTTTTACTTGGGTCGCGAGAAGGGGAAACAAGACCAACACCAGCGGGGACTTTTTGAGGTTGAAGTGCGTTACTCATGATCTATACTCTCTTGTGGTTAGGGGGGATCATTTAGGGCTTAGGTACATAAATTCTGCGTTCTTAAGAGAGATTTTTGTAGAAATAATCTTAACTATTACCTGAATCAGTGACTTCGGTGACTTCACTACGGCACAGTGAAGTCACTGATTTAAGTATTATGAAAATTTATTTGTGCAAAAACCTATTAAATGATACGTGCTTTATATATTTACAAGATATTTTGTATAAAGACTAATCATAATAATAGCTGCTCTCATAAAAAAATCTAATGATAGCCTATAAACGGTATTTGTTTTATGAGAAAAGTACAAAAAATAGAGTAAGACCTTTATATGGCAGAGTTTAACTTTGCCTCACCTTTTAACGCAATATTACAAGGAATGTAGTAATGTCAAAAATATCACTCCCGTTTTTTGCAGTTGTCGCAACGGTTGGACTTTCGGCTTGTACAGTGGTGCAAGATACTAATTACAAGCTGTATAAAACACGGTTACAAGCTGAGTCTTATTTGTTGGGGAGGAAGTTAAAACCATTGCCTCACCCTCGGGCGCGTGTTCGTCGTATATCGGCAAAAAATCAGCAATATTGTCCGCCTAGTAGTAAGAAAAAGATAAAAGTGCTCAAGGGCAAAGCTTATCAAGTAAAAAAAGTAGTTCGTAAAAAAAGAGTACAGGCACATAGAGCAAAGGTCGTGTATAGAGCAAAGAAGCCAGTTGTACGTCGATATATTGCTTCTCGCAAAGCCAGAGCGGTTTATAAGCCACGAGTTGTTGCAAGAAAATATATCCCGCCTGTAAGGACGAGTGTTGTTTATCGACCTAAACCTCGCCCTGTGGTACATAGATCTACGCCTGTCCAGAGACCAGTAGCGCCTCAAATTCCAGTGAACGAGTTGAATGATCGTTTGTTTGATGCCGCTAAAAGCGGGAATGTAACACAAATTAATCGCTTGCTTGATCAAGGTGCTCAAGTGAATGCAAAAAATGCGACAGGTGAAACAGCTTTGCATGCGGCGGCGGCATTAGGACGTACTGCCGCAGTTGGTTTATTGCTTCAAAAAGGAGCTAATCCAAATACAAAAACATCAAATGGATGGACTCCTCTGCATTCTGCTGCACGTTTTAGACATGCTCAAGTGGCAAGCTTGTTAGTAAGCCGAGGCGCTTCGCTTAATGTGCGTAATAGTCAAGGTAAAACTCCAGTGGCTTTAGCTCAGCAAGTAGGCGCTAGTGCGGCTGCTAATGTGTTGATAGGGCTAGGTGGACGTTAGTAAACTGTACAGTCTGCACAATCTGCACTCCCACGCTGGAGCATGGGAGTGAGCAGTTACTGATTATGCTGAGTCGTTATCCTTAGTTTTTAACTGATGTTACGCAATATAGAAAAATATTATATATTTTTCCCTCCGCCCGATGCGATAGCGAGGCGGAGCAAAAACTCCCATTCTAACCGCGCCGAGCATTTTCCCGAGAGAATGGATCAGCAGTGAAAGTGTTTGAGCGGAGTTTACGGAGCGAGTTTTTTCACTGCCCATTCTCTCGGGTAAAGCGCAGGAGGAGGCGGTTAGCTGGGTCGCCTTTTCTTTGCTTACTTTCTTTTGGCGACGCAAAAGAAAGTAAGTCGTAGCCCTTTGTGGAATAGAACAAAAGAACCTAAATTTAAAAGGGCTACGAAAACCTTCACTAATATTCTAAAGAG
>JALVDG010000291.1 GCA_027009095.1 Thiotrichaceae bacterium | reverse complement strand
CCAGCCATTTATTTGAGCCCAGCCAGTGATACCAGGTTTTACTAGGTGTCTTAACATATAGCCAGAAATTCTAGAACGGTACTCTTCGTTATGTGCTACAGCATGTGGTCGAGGACCGACAATAGACATGTGTCCTTGTATTACGTTTATAAATTGAGGAAGTTCATCAAGAGAAGTGCGACGAAGGAATTTTCCTATAGGAGTAAATCGTGAGTCATTTTTCTGAGCTTGAGTGATAGTGTCTCCATTTTCGCAGACATTCATGCTTCTAAATTTCCATACCTGAATTTTTTCCCCTTTTAGACCATAACGGGTTTGTTTGAAAATAATAGGTCCTTTTGATGTTAATTTTACTGCTAATGCTATTAACAGCATTAGGGGGGAGATCAAAGTAAGAATTGTGCCACCTATTAGAATATCTTCAATACGTTTCAAAATGGCATGGTCAGCAGAAAAAGGGGAGTCATAAATACATAAGACAGGAGTATTAGCGATTTCCGTGTATTTACTTTGTAGCAAATTTGTAGTGAAATAATCAGGTAATAGGCGGATAGGTGTTGCGCTATCAGAAAGGTCTTCTAATAATTTAAGCATTCTATTTTTGGCTTCAACGGGCAGGGCAAAATATATTTGATCCCACTCGCCATTTTTGGCTGATGCAATTAAATCTTCAAAATTTCCTAAGTATTGATAAGGTTCGCTTTCTAGGTTTGTAGATCGACTTTTTCCTTGTCTCTCATCATAAAACCCCGCGATATGATAGCCATATTCGGGATGGTTTTCTAAGTCTTGAGCAAATCGTAAGCCATTTTCTGTGATACCAACAATTGCAACGGTACGATTGTTGATCCCAATTTTTCTTAGATGAGCAAATATTTTACGTAGACTGTAGCGAGATAGTATAAGAACTAGGGGAGTAGCAATAGCCCAAGAAACTAAGACAATTCGAGAAAAATTCTCACTTGTTTTGCTAGCAAATGCGATAAAGATCAAAGCTAAAAAGGTCAAAGTCCATGTGATAATAATACGGATGGCTTCTTCCTTTAATGGGCGACCACTCCATGAGGCGTATATTTCAGTAAAACGTCCAATTAAACCAAATAAAATAACAGCACTTAAACCTGCAATAATATAACTGTTTAGGCTATAAAATTTGGTATAGAAAACGCCTAAAGATAGGATAAGTAAAATAGTCAGATTATCTGTACTACGATAAATAAGCTCCGAGCTGATTCTTTTATCTTCCACTTAAGATTCTCTCTAGTTTAGGTTATTACGAACTATATAATAGCGAATTATTGTTGATTTAATTCTTCTTTATATAACGGGTGGTTCTGTTTTAGTGACTTTATGTCATGCCTTTATCGTGATGAAAGGTCTTTCTCCCATTTATAGTTTTGTAGCTGGTTTAACTGTAATTTGGATCTTAGACGTATAATGGTAGCAATGATGATATAAACAGATGCTGGGATAAATTCCTTACTTAACAGTCTTGATATCATTACATTACCATAATGTTTGGCTTCTTTGACAGGGCATTGTTTAGTGCGAGATAGCTCCATATTACCTAAACGCGCCCGTGTTTTGATTTTAATAAGTGAAAATATATCTCGCGGTGCGCGAATATAAATTTCGGTGCCTGAGATATTAGATATCTCGCTATTTTTAAAATGACAGCGTACATAGCCATCATCATTGATGATATCTGGAAATTTATTAAAACGTTGGCGACCCTGTTTCGTGATGATATAGCTACAGGTTGCTATAACTCCTTCTTTTATATAGGGTAAGTTGACCCATATTTGATAGTATTTTTTTACTAACCATGATGACTTCGAGGTATCTATAACGGGAGTTGGAGCGGCTAGCAAGGTGTTACTATTTTCTAATTCTTGAGTGATTCGACTAATGCAGTTATCACTAATTTGGGTGTCAGCATCAATATAAAAAATAGGATAGCTAATACCCAGAGTATTTGCTGTATTTTCAGCTTCGTTTAGTGCGTTCACTTTTGAAGGCTTTTTGATATCTAAACAAATAGCAGAAGGAAACTTTGTTTTGACTATATCAACGGTATTATCTGTACAGCCATTACACGCCACAATTAAATGATCAACACCATCTTGTTTAATGATGCTGTTAAGGCAGTCTTCAATCACGCCAGCTTCATTGTGTGCGGGTACAATTACTGTGGCCATGTTAGCGGTATCCTTTTAGCCATGAATGACGTTGCTGAAATATAGTACGCCATTCTGATAATATGGTCTTTTTATCTTTTTTTACTAAAGCCAAAAGAGTGTAGGACAAATACTTATTAATGACATGTGTTAATAATAAGTTTTTATACAAAGATTGCTTCCAAGGTTTTGTGTGTTTATTAATTAATTCTGATTTTCCCTTGAGAAGTTTTATCATCTTTCCTGAAAAATTAGCCTCGCTTACTCCGCCATGATGAATGATGCGAGCATCAGGCGTAACAATGGGTTGATACCCTTTTTTTATTGCTCGAATACAATAATCTGCTTCTTCTGCATACATAAAGAAAGTCTCGTCAAGACCTTCTAACTCTTCCCATAGCGACCTCTTGGTGAGGAAAAAGCACCCTGTAATAACATCAACATGTCGAACACTTTTACGATCCCAGCAGCCATAGTTGTCATGGTTAAAGAAACAACTAGAACGGAATATTTTACTGAGCCCAGTGGCACTAAATAATAATGTTTTGAAGGATATTCTTGCTCTTGCATTATTAGGGTTTAGTGAGAGATCATTATTTAATGTAACGCCTCCCCATATTCCTGCATTTGATTCTTTTTGTGCAAAGTTCATTAGTTTGTCAATTGCACCATCAAGAATAACAGTATCAGGGTTTAATAGCAGTATATAGTCAGAATTAACGGCTTTTGCGCCGAGATTTACCCCACCTGCGAAACCTAAATTTTTTTTTGATTCAATTAATTGTATATCGGGAAAGTGGTTACGAATAACTTCAACAGAATTATCTGGCGAGTTGTTGTCTACGACAACTATATTAAAGCTAGTTTCTTTTGTTTCTGTATAAATGGATTGAATCGCACGTTTTGTGTATTTGGCGGTATTATAAGAAACAATAATAATATCTAGCTGCTTCATTCTGCAATCATCCCATAGTCAATTGTTTCAATATCGGTTCGCAAAATTTTAGCGGGGTTGCCTGCTACGATACAATTTGATGGCACATCTTTTGTCACAACACTGCCTGCGGCAACAATAACATGATCACCAATGGTAATATTTGGTAAGATGATTGAACCACATCCAATAAAGCAATGTGTTCCAATAACTGTTTTAGCATCATGTTTTCGAGAGGCGTAATCATGGGAGAGAATAATGGTATCAAATGTTACCATTGTCTTTTTACCGATGGTTAAGCCTTTAGGATTGGTTTTATCCAAGCGTGCTTTAAAAGATATGCGAACATCTTTAGCAATATTCATACCATAAATTGTACGAAAATACCATGTTCGGGCATAAAGTAATTTATTGCGTAAGCCAACGAGGCGCATAAACATTTTTTGATTGACGAATCGTAAGCGCATAAATTTTATATCCGTGTATGTTGTTGTCGATGTGCTCTTATCTGAGATCTTTTAACGACTTGAGCGACAGCCTTATTTAGCTCTGGATAATACTTAGCCCAGCCAATAGAACCAAGCACAAAGAAGAACAATGGTTGTATTTTGCCGAAATAATCAACAGTAAAGCCAATAAGAATGAGCGACATAAAGGATAATATCCACGATTTTACCATCCAGCGAGTTGCAGGGTGGTGTTTATGTAAGTTACCTAATACATTAAATACCGCATAAAAAGAACAGAAAAATAAAATAAATCCTGCAAATACACCGTGTTGCATCGTCATTAACAGCCAAAAACTATCAATACTAGAGTTCATCCATTCTGGACGAGTCCAATCATGTAGTCCAATACCGAATACGGGGCTACCTGCAATATCGTCCATCGAATATTTCCATTGCAACATTCGATAATATCCTGTGACAGGGTTGAAGGTAAGATAGGATATTAAAATCGCAAAAACACCACGATTTGAAAGAGCTTCGATGATAAGAAATATAGATAAGCCGAAAAAAGCTAAAGCTGCCCATAATCGTTTTGCTCCCGACCAGTATTGAGCAAGAACAGCAGTCATACCTTGAAAAGCAACGGATAATAAGGGCGCTGAGGATAGGGTTGAAATCATACCTACAAGCAGAGCAAGTGCTTTAAGCAAGTTACTTAATTTGTAGCGATATAAGACAAGTAGCACAATAAATGGGAAGAACATTGCCCCAATCGTTCCATATAAAATAGGATGTGCAAATAAATTGGTGGTACGCATAATACCAAAGCGGATGTAGTAATGTGTGTAAAGCCGCCAATCAAGAGATTCATGACCTGTTATGCGTGTCGCCCATTCATGTAAAATGCGGTGTTGAGCAAAGGCTTCATAGAGAGAAAGAATAACTAAAAGAGCTAATATGGTGACAAACAGCATATTAATTTTATAATAGCTTTTAGGGCTTGTGATGACGCCACGGGCTAAATAAAATGCACCAAGTATCTCAATGGTGAGTATGCCTGATGACTCTATGCCTTTTTGTATTCCATGATTGTAGATAAGACTGGCACTGGCGAGCAAAATAAAAATAAATAATAAAATATCAACAAGGTCTGCTTTTTCTAAAACATCTTTGATATTGATGATAGTGTATAGTAGGGCAACTCCAAGTACTACACGATATGCTTCTATACGAAGGGAGCCTACAAGATAGTGAAACTCAACAGGGATAAAAATAGAGAGAACAAATAAAACCCCCAGTATTTTATAAATCATGCCAGCGCCGTCCTTGCTAGGAGTTTATGATATAGAAAGATTGCCACAATAGTGACACTAAGGAACACATTAGTGATAAGCGTTGCTACCGCAGCACCTTCAATTCCAAATTTTGGGATTAAGGCTATATTACTAATAATATCGACAATTAATGCTAAAACTAAAACAATATTTAAGTAACGTACTTTTTCTCGAATAATAAACATAAAAGAGAATGTTAGGCTAGTTGCGCGAAAAAACTGGGCAAATAGCAATAAAATCAACGTCATTCTAGCATTAACATATTGCTCATTAAAGGCAAGTAGTAACCAATGAGAGAAAACTAGCATGGATAACGTCACCCCTAGAAGAGTTGCTATGACAAGAGAGGTTGATTGCCAGAAAAATGAGGTTAATTTTTCTTTATTATGATGAAAAGTTGAAAGTAGTCGGGGGTAGATGGTGGCATCTAAAGCACCAAGAAAGAATAAGCTAATAAATGATATTTTTGCCGCCACATTATAAAGAGCGACTTCTTTGTTTTGCAGAAACCAACCGACCATTAAGGTATCTATCCAAAGCATAAAGAAAGCTGAAAATGAGATAGGTGCAAGGGGTAGGGAGTCTTTAAAGATTTCAAAAGGGTGATGTGTACTTGTTTTTGGCTGACTTGAAATTTTTAGGTGAGGTAGAATAACCAAGGTCGAAAGTATGCCTGCCAGTACAACAGAGAAAGTATATAGATTGACAATTAGTTGGTTATCTCTAAAAGATGTCCAAAAAAGAGCAATTAAAAATAAAAAGCTTAAGGCGGGTATTGCATTTTGTACTAAAACAGAAGAGGAGCTTCTTTTTAAGCCTTTTAGATAAAAACTATTAGTCGTGACTAGATTAAAAAAAAGTAGGGCAATACCTGCTAGTCTTAAATCATTTAAATTAATTTCATTATGAAAAAATGCATCGCGTATCCAAGGGCTTGCAACAACCCAAATAGCGATAAAAATTAGGGAGGTAATGCTGAGTAGCTTATAGCTATTAAGCAAAATGGATGTGCGCTGTTCTGGATTATCATCCGAAATGGTGGCAACAGATTTTACAATTAGTTGATCTACACCAATGCGGCTAATAAGTGATACGCCTGTTACAAAGAGCATTAACATAAAAACCACGCCGGCTTCTGCAATCTGTAACTGGCGGGTAACGATAATAGATGCAGCAAAATTGAGTGCTACCCCTGTAAAGCGAGCAATAATAGAGAAAAAACTACTAATTAATAAGGGGTTGCGAATGATTTTTTGCACTAAGCTCATTAAGCTATTTTTCCCGTATTAATATAATCACCTAAAAATTGAGTGAGTTGGTCTAGCTTTTCTGTATTATTAGCACTTGATACTTGTAAAGCTTGGGTATCTTCTAATAGCGAGTAAAGTATCTCTTGGGTCGGTGCAGCATAGACACCTGATAACTCAGCCATCCATTTAATACCATCTGCTTGATGATTATTACGATGTTCGCCTAGCTCATATTGTCTATTCATCACAATAATCGGTGTGCCGTTATTTCTTGCGCTAATAATATTCCCCATACCTGCATGAGAGACAAATACCGATGCTTCTTTTATATATTGATTATATTGTTCGCCATCTAAAAAACGTTCCCATGTTGCATGTCGAGGGGTATATTCGCCCCCTGCAATCTGGCAGATGACTTCTTCATTATGTTCTTCTGCCCACTCATCCATTGCTTTAATTAAGCGATCAAAAGAAAATTGCGTACCGACGGCAACAAAAATCATAAAACAGACCCTCGGTAATGGATTGTCTTATTGTCACTGAGACTTTCCCATTGAGTTAGCACTAAATTAGCATGTTTTTTTACCATTTTTCCTGAGCGAGACAGTGTTTTTACATTGGCAATACTATCAACCCAGATGGTTTTAATGGGTAAAAACTTACCTAAAAGAATCGCCATCACTCCAGGAGCAGCTCCTGTTGATATAATCGTGTTAGGGCGTTCTCTTAGCAAAATAAGAAGAATTTGAAATGTAACAGGAATGAGATTTAACTTACTATCAGCACTTGCATCGGTAATATTATAAATTCTACGTTTACTTTTTTTTGCTGATGATTTGTACTGTGCTCTTGGTGTTGCATAGACAATATCAAATTGGTTTTCTAGTCGATTACAGATTTTATTTAATTGTATCCAATGCCCACCTGGTGAAGAGATCGCTAAGATTTTAGTTTTTTTATGCATGCTTTAGGTCTTAATAAGGTGAAGTAGAGGACGCTTATTTAACTAAGTAAAAAGCAGCTTGATCGCCTTGCTGCTGTTGATTTAACTCAACACTACGTTTTTCAAATGCGGCAATATCATCTTTAGAAAAAAGTGATTTATCAGGATTAACGGCATAAGAGCGCTCATCATTAAGCGGAATATCTTTTAGGTATTGCTCACTTCCCCAAAATTGGAAAGCAAAAGAGTCGTAGACAACCTCCTTCATTTTCAAACCTACTTTTTCAGACAGTAACTTCATGCTATCAATAGAGTGTAAGAATAAGTGTCGTGGAGCATCTAACTGTACCCAGTTCACACCATAATGTTTCCATGCCCATGAAGAAGCGGTTGGTACACGCACCAAGCAAGTACCGCCTGATTTTAATAGGCTAGCAGCCTTGCTTAAGGTTTCGACTTGATCAGCTACGTGCTCAAACGAGTGATGGAACATAATTAAATCCCAGTCACCTTGCTGCATATCATGGATTGATTTTTTCTCGATATTCAAGCCATTATCGTAATGAATATCTTCAGCATTAAAAGGATCAATGCCTAATAAATTATTAAAACCTGCTTCTTGCAGAGAGTGTAATAAATGACCTGCACCACAGCCCACATCGAGAATACGAGAGTTTTTATTGACCCCCGCTTTTTGCAGTGTATGAATCTTACTGTGTGGCATAAACTGATGTAGTAGCTTGCCTATCAAACCACTTCCTGTCGCAGCATAAAGATCGCGCTTAGTCATTAAAAACTTCTTTATACCTGTTGATGATTGAATTTTATCGTAAGAATAATAATCATCATCAGGGTAATAACTTGGTAGGTTTTCAGGAATATTTTCAATCTGTAAACAATCACACGCACTACACTGAATGTAGTTGTGCTTATCACGAAGTCCAAGCATTAACTCAGTTGCTTCATAGCTTGTATTGTTTTTACTATTGCCACAAATTTTACATTGCATGTTTTTTAATTCTCATTCTTATTTTTATGATGACTGCTTCGCAATATTTGCTAAATACTGTCCGTATCCACTTTTCTTTAGCGGTTCGGCAAGTGCAAGTAATTTCTCTGTGTCGATAAAGCCCATGTGCCATGCAACTTCTTCGGGGCTTGCTATTTTAAGTCCTTGACGATCTTCGATAATACGAATGTAGTTCGCAGCATCTAGTAATGCAGAATGAGTACCCGTATCGAGCCAAGCAGTACCGCGCTTAAGCATCTCGACTTCCAAGTTACCTTGTTCAAGATAGACTTTATTTACATCGGTAATTTCTAGCTCACCACGAGGAGAAGGCTTGATGTCTTTTGCTATATCTAACACGGCGTTGTCGTAAAAATACAAACCAGTAACCGCATAGTTAGATTTAGGTTGAAGCGGTTTTTCTTCTAGGCTTAATGCCTTGCCATCTTTATCAAACTCAACCACACCATAACGCTCAGGGTCGGTGACATAATAACCAAATACCGTCGCACCAGACTCTTGTTTGGCAACAGACTGTAAGCGATCAGATAAGCCTTCACCATAATAGATATTGTCACCTAAAATAAGCGTAACAGAATCGTTTCCAACAAACTCTCGTCCCAAAATAAAGGCTTGTGCTAACCCTTCTGGTTCAGGCTGAATTGTATATTGAATATTGAGTCCCCACTGAGAGCCATCACCCAAAAGGTTTTGAAACTGCTGGCTGTCATGGGGCGTTGTGATAATAAGAATATCTTGAATGCCAGAAAGCATTAACACCGTCAGAGGATAATAAATCATGGGCTTATCATAAACAGGCATAAGCTGTTTGCTGACGACTTGTGTCAGTGGGTGTAAGCGTGTACCACTTCCTCCAGCGAGGATAATTCCTTTTCTCATAAGTATTTAGTCGATTATTAATTGTGGCGCGTAGGATACATGAAAATGCTATAGAATATCCAATAAGAGATGGATAAAATGCTTGAATTTTAACGATTGAAGGCGGATGTTTTGTATAAATGAAGTCATCAATAGAGTTTTTATCCTTCTTTTTATCTTTTTTTGAAATAGACGCTTTATCAGTTGAAACTTTTTTGTGTCGGGTACCGTGTGATCATGATAAGCATCGCTGGGTTATTGATAGCTATTTTGAAAGTGAATGGATGGCGATAGAGTGCGAGCGTAGTGCCTTGCCTGTAGCGGTAAACCTAGCCAGTTTATATGAGCAAATCTTGCGCCAGT